>JAAXXS010000058.1 GCA_013334395.1 Holophagaceae bacterium
GGGCGGATCCTGCACGCATTGATGATGGCCATGTCCCAAAGCTCAGAGCCGGATGTATCTTAGTGCTCAGGATCCCCCTGAACGATATTTGGAGGCACTCGCATGGACGGCTTGATGATGGCGTTCCCGCTCACGCTCCCGCACCTCTTCCAGCGGGCCGCTGACTACTATCCCGAGGTGGAGATCGTCTCCCGCCGCCCGGACAAGAGCCTGCACCGGACCAACTACGCGGAGTTCCACGCCCGCGCCCAGCAGCTTGCCAACGCCCTGAAGCGCCTGGGCCTGAAGCCCGGCGAGCGGGTGGCCACCCTGGCCTGGAACCACTCCCGCCACCTGGAGGCCTACTTCGGCATCCCGCTGGCCGAGGGCGTCTTCCACACCCTGAACCCGCGCCTCTCCCCGACAGACCTCTCCTACATCATGAACGACGCCGAGGACGTCATCCTCCTGGTGGACGATGTGCTGCTACCGGTCTGGGAGAAGCTCAAGGCCGATGTGAAGGTGCGCCAGGTGGTGGTCTGGGCCCATGGCCAGGCCCTGCCCGAAGGCACCCTGGACTACGAGCAGCTCATCGGCGCCGAGCCCGCGTCCTACGCGATCCCGGCCATCGACGAGAACCAGGCCGCGGGCCTGTGCTACACCTCCGGCACCACCGGAAGGCCCAAGGGCGTCCTCTACTCGCACCGGGCGCTGGTGCTCCACTCCATGGTCAGCGCCCTGCCCGACGTGCTCGGCGCGTCCTTCACCGACGTGGTGCTGCCCGTGGTGCCCATGTTCCACGTGAACGCCTGGGGCCTGCCCTTCACCTGCACCATGATCGGCGCCAAGCAGGTCTTCCCCGGCCCGCACCTGGACGCGGTGAGCCTGCTGGACCTCATGGCCGGCGAGGGCGTCACCAAGACCGCCGGGGTGCCCACCATCTGGCTGAGCCTCCTGGACGCGCTGGACAAGGCCCCCGCCGGGACCTGGGACCTCTCGAAGCTGAATGAGATCATCTCCGGCGGCGCCGCGGCCCCGCCCTCCATGATCGAGCGCTTCGAGCGGGACCACGGCCTCCACGTGGTCCAGGCCTGGGGCATGACCGAGATGACGCCCCTGGGCACCGTCAGCCGCATCAAGCCCAGCCTCGCGGGCCTGCCCGCCGAGGCGAAGCTGCAGCTGCGCGCCACCCAGGGCCTGCCGGTGCCCCTGGTGGAGGTCCGCGTCGAGTCCCTGGAAGGGCCCGCGCCCTGGGATGGCAAGGCCATGGGCGAGCTGATGGTGCGCGGCCCCTTCATCGCCAGCAGCTACTTCAAGAACCCCGCCGAGGCCACCAAGTTCACCGAGGACGGCTGGTTCCGCACCGGCGACATCGTCACCACCAGCCCCGAGGGCTACGTCCGCATCACGGACCGCAGCAAGGACCTGATCAAGTCCGGCGGCGAGTGGATCAGCAGCGTGGACCTGGAGAACGCCCTCATCGGCCACCCGGCCGTGGCCGAGGCCGCGGTGGTGGCGGTGGCCCATCCCAAGTGGGACGAGCGGCCCGTGGCCTGCGTCGTGCTGCGCCCCGGCGCCTCGGCCACCCCCGACGAGCTGCGGGACTTCCTGGCCCCCAAGTTCGCCAAGTTCTGGCTGCCGGACGCCTACCTCTTCATGGAGGCCATCCCCCGCACCGCCACCGGCAAGTTCATGAAGATGGCCCTGCGCAAACAGCTCAAAGACTTCCGCTGGACCAACAGCGAGTGAAGCTCACACCCAGTCCTGGAGGACTCGCCGCAGGTCGGTCATGTCGCAGGGTTTCTTGAGGACCCGGACGCCCGGGAACTGCTCCAGCAGCGCCTGGGCGCGGTCATCCACGTAGCCCGAGAGCATCAGCACGGGGAGCCGGGGCCACCGGGAGCGCAGGTGGCTCAGGGTCTCCAGGCCATCCATCTCGGGCATGTTGATGTCCATGATCACGAGGTCCGGCAGGGGCCCGTCCGTCATGTGCCGCAGGGCCTCCCGACCGCCGGAGACGCCCTGGGGGTGGTGGCCCACGACCTCGAGCATGCTCAGGAAGGTCTCCCGCATCAGGTCGTCATCGTCCACCATGAGCACCCGCAGGGCGCGGTGGGGCGAGCTCGGCGCGCCCTCGACACCGGCGTCGGCAGTCCCCTGGTCCGCAGCCAGGGGGAAGGTCAGGGTGACTCGCGTGCCGCGGCCCGGCTGGCTCTGGATGTCCATGGAGCCCCCGTGGGCCCGCATGGTGCCATAGACCTGGGAGAGCCCCAGACCCGTGCCCTTGCCCGTGGGCTTGGTGGTGAAGAAGGGCTCCATCGCCCGGGCCAGGACCTCCTGTGGCATGCCTTCTCCATCATCCCGGACCGTGAGCACCACCTCGCCCGGCCTCTGGAAGCGGGTGCCCAGCGTGATCCGGCCCCCGCCCGGCATGGCGTCGTAGGCGTTCATGCAGAGGTTCATGAGGGCGTTGGCCAGGGTGCTGGCCTCGCCGAAGAACTCCGGCAGGCCATCCTCCAGGTCCAGGTCGATGGCCACCTTCTTCAGCGTCGTCCGCTCCAGCAGGTCCGCCTCTTTCCGGACCAGCTCGTTGAGGTCGAGCCGCATGGCGGAGTCCAGGTCCTTGCGGCTGAAATCCCGCAGGCCCTTCACGAGGTCGCGGCCCCGGATGGCGGCCTGCAGCAGGGCCTCCGCGTCCTTGACGATGGCGGGCGCGTCCGGGTGGCGCGCCTTCAGCAGGCTGGCCACGGCCATGATGGCCCCCAGCACATTGTTCATGTCGTGGGAGACCCCGCTGGCCAGCCGCCCGAGGCTCTCCAGCCGCTGCAGGTGGTTCAGTTCCTTCTCCATGCGGCCGCGCTCGGCTTCGGCCCGGACCTCCTCGGTCCGATCGACGAGGGAGACCAGCACCCGCGACAGTTCCACCTCGTGGCCCGGCACTACGGAGAGGCGCCGCTGCAGCTCGAGGGGGCGCCCCGTGAGGTCGAGGATCGGCAGCTCGAGCTCCACCTCGGTGCGCCCCTCGAAGAGCTGGGCCAGCTCCTCCAGGATGACGGCCAGCGAGTCCTCGGTGAAGTAGTCGGCGCGCTTCCGGGCCAGCTCCATCTGGTTGGGAACGCCCAGCAGCCGCAGGCCTGCGGCGTTGACCTCGAGCACCCGCACCCGCAGGAAGAGCTCCCGCAGCAGCTCGGGATGGGCCCCGAGGTGGGCGCGCAGGTCCGTGACGCCCTGCTGCCGCAGCGCCTCCATGCGCTCGGCCACCAGGGAGAAGTCCTCCTCCAGCACCGCCACCGGGGTGTGGTCGAAGAGGCTGCGGAAGCGCTCCTCGCTCTCCCGGAGGAACTGCTCCGCCTGCCGCCGCTCGGTCATGTCCCGGTCCACCCCCCGGTAGCCCAGGAACTCCCCGGCAGGCCCCAGGATCGGCAGGCCCGTGGTCTCCAGGAGCACCTCCCGGCCGTCCTTGTGGAGGATCGTGTTGGAAAGATCCCGGATGGGCTCACGGCGGGCGAACATCTCGAAAATCACAGGGACCAGGGTCTCCCGCTCGGTTTCGGGAAACAGGTCGTAGAAATGGACCTTGCCCACCAGCTCCTCGGGGGTGTAGCCCAGCAGGGTCTTCACCACGGGGCTGGCATAGGTGTAGACCCCCTCGGGGTCCACCTCCCAGATGCACTCCTCCGCCGCCACACTGATCTGCCGGAAGCGCTCCATGCTCTTCTCGAGGGCGGCCTCAGACTGCTGGCGGGCGGTGCGGGTGCGCAGCGCCGCGACCCCGTAGGCCAGGGTGTTGGCCAGCTCGGTCAGGAGGTGGGCTTCCTTGGCATCGAAGGCGTCGGGCCGGGCCGAGTAGATGTTGAGGGCCCCGAACACCTCGGCGCCCATGAACATCGGCAGCACCAGGGACGAGGCATAGCCGCGCCGGATGGCCTCGGCCCGCCAGGGCGTGAAGCGGGGGTCCGTGAGGATATTCTGGGCCGAGGAGGCGCACCCGGTTCGGATGGCGATCCCCGTGGGGCCGCGGCCCCGCTCGGTGTCCGCCCAGGTGAGGCCCAGGGTCTGGAGGTAGCCCACCTCGAAGCCCGCCTGGGCGACGGGCCGCACGGTCCTGGCGGCGTCCTGCTCTGCGAGGCCCACCCAGGCCAGGCGGTAGCCGCCGACCTCCACGATGATCCGGCAGACCTCGTTCAGCAGCACCTCTTCGTCCCTGGCGTGGATGATCGCCAGGTTGCAGTCGCTGATGGCGCGCAGGTCGCGGTTCACGCTCAGCAGCTCTTCCTTCGTGTTCTCCCAGCCCGTGACATCCGTGCCGACGCCCAGCAGGGCGAAGGGGCGTCCCTCCGGGTCCCGCACCAGGCTGGTCCGCAGCTCCACGTGCAGGACCGCGCCATCCGGGGCGCCGTTGAGCACCTTGCCGCGCCAGTGGCCCTTGGCCAGGGTCTCCTGGATGAGAAAGCGCTGCTGCTCGGCCTGGAGGGCATCCACCGCGTAGAGCTCCGTGGTCTGGCCGACGAGCTCTTCCCGGGTCTTGCCGAAGGCCCGGGCCTGGGCCTCGTTCACGTAGACGATCTGCCCGAACAGATCCGTCACGGTCACCATGTCCTGAGCCTGATCCAGGGCCAGGGTCTGCAGGCGCTGGCTGGCCTCGGTGGTCCGGCGCGCAGTGATGTCCTGGTAGCTCAGGAGCAGGGCGCCCTCCTCCTGGGGGATCGCGGTGACCTCCAGCCAGACGGGAATCCCGTCCCCCCAGTCGAGGCGGACCCGCACCAAGGAAGTGCCACCCTCGAACCAGGCCAGCTCATTCAGGGGCAGGGGCGAGCCATCCTCCGCCGACGCCTGGCACCCGGGATCAAGCCGTTCCTCTGAACCGACCAGCTCCCCGCCCCGCCTCAGCAGGCGGAGCGCCGCCGGATTGGCCTCCAGCGTCCGTCCCTCCGCATCCAGCAGCACCAGCCCCTGGGGCAGTCCTTCCAGAAGCCCGCTCCAGCCCAGGCGGGAGGATGCTGCCTCGCCATGGGAGTGTTTGGGCATGGAGGCTCCGGGATCGTCTCAGAACCGCCGTATCGGCCTACCCAGGGATCTCCTGAATCCGAACATCGGGTCGGCTGGGGCACCGGAAATGGGTAAATCTTGCCATTGTTGCGAATAGCTTTCCTCTCCCAGCCCCCTAGCGGCGCAGCAGCTCCCGGATGGTCTCGATGGCGTCCGGGTTCTCCAGGGCGCTCAGGTCCCCGTGCACGGCACCCTCCCGGGCCAGGTCCCGCAGCAGGCGGCGCATGATCTTGCCGCTGCGGGTGCGGGGCAGGGTCGGCGTGAAGACCACCCGCGAGGGCTTGGCGAAGGAGCCCAGCTCCGCGGCGATGCGATTGATCAGGCTCTGGGCCAGCTCGGGTGAGGCCTCGGCCCCGGCCCGCAGGATCACGAAGGCCACGGGGACCTCGCCCTTGACGGGATCCGGCACGCCGATGATGGCGGCCTCGCTGACGTCGGGGTGGCCGATCATGGTCGCTTCCAGCTCCATGGTGCCGATGCGGTGCGCGGCCACGTTGATGACGTCATCCACCCGGCCCGTCACCCACACCTGGCCGTCGGGGTCGATGACCGTGGCGTCATAGCTGTTGTAGCGGCCGGGGTAGCGGGAGAAGTAGGTGGAGACGTAGCGCTGGGGATCGCCCCAGACGCCCCGCACCAGGCTCGGGAAGGGCGCCGCCAGGGTCAGCACGCCCAGGGTGCCGTCGGGCACGGGAACCCCCTCGAGGTCCACCACCTCGGCCTTGTAGCCCGGGAGGGCATGGCCGCAGGAGCCGGGCTTGGTGGGGGTCATGCCCACCATGCTGGAGGTCCAGCCGGTGCCGGTCTCGGTCTGGCCGTAGGTGTTGTTGAAGAAGATGCGACCGCCGCCGAGCACGTCCCGGCTCCAGTACCAGGTGTCCGGGTCCAGGGGCTCGCCCACGCAGCTGATCAGCGTGAGCCGGCTCAGGTCGCGGCCGTCCATCCAGGCGTCCCCCGCCCGCCGCAGCATCCGGAGGGCCGTGGGCGCCGTGAAGAGCTTGGTGACCTGCAGCCGCTCGATCACCTCGTAGAAGTGGCTGGGATCGGGCCAGTCCAGGGCGCCTTCGTAGGCCACCAGCGTGGCCCCGTTGGCCAGGCCGCCCACCAGGGCCCAGATGGGGAAGGTGAGCCAGCCCACATCCGCGGTGCACCACAGCACATCGTCGGGCTGGGGCAGCAGGGACCACTTGGTGTTGGCGTAGACCCCCACCAGGAAGCCCATGCCCGCGTGGATCAGGCCCTTGGGCTTGGCCGAGGTGCCCGAGGTGTGGATCAGGAAGCCGGGCTCGTTGGCTTCCATGGGCTCCGGCGGGCAGTCGGCGCTGGCGGTGGCCATGAGGTCCGTGTACCAGAGGTCCCGGCCCGGCACCATGGGGACCTCGCCGCCCATGCGCTGCACGACCACCACATGCTGGATGGCGGCGATGCCCTCCATGGCCGTGTCGAGGGTCTCCTTCAGGATGACCCGCTTGCCCCGGCGCACGCTGGCGTCGGCCGCCACCACCACCCTGGGCTGGGCGTCCTCCAGACGCTCCCGCACGGCCTGGGCGGAGAACCCCGCAAAGATCACCGCGTAGATGGCGCCGAGGCGGTAGCAGGCGTGGCAGGCCACGAAGGCCTCGGGGATGTTGCTCATGTAGATGGCGACGCGGTCGCCCTTCTTGACGCCCAGACCCTTCAGCGCCGAGGCGAAGCGGGCCACCGAGTCGAGCAGCTGCGCGTAGGTCCAGGCCTCGCGGGCGCCGTCCTCGCGCTCCCAGTAGAGGGCCACCTTGTCGGGCTGGGTGCGGGCATGCCGGTCCACGCAGTTGAGCGAGACGTTGCTGCGCCCGCCCTTGAACCAGGTGAAGTCGGGAAAACCGCCCTCCAGCGTCTTCTGCCAGGGCGTGTACCACTCCAGCTCGCCGGCGATGTCGGCCCAGTAGGCCTCGGGATCCTGCCGAGCCCGCTCCAGGTAGGCCAGAGTCTCCTCCGGGCTCATGGGCGCCTGGGCCTTGAGGGCCTCCGTGGGCGGGATCAGGGGCTTCCCGAGGTAGATGGGGGGATCTTGTTCGCTCATGGGGCTCTCTGTCGCGAGGAAGGGGGTGAATACCGCAAGGTTAGCGCAAGGGAGGGGCGACGTTCACCTGCCGAAGAGATGGGCCTGGATGATCCAAATCACATGTCGGCACAGGTTAAAAGAGCCATCGGTAAACTGACATCGAGGTCAAGTCTGACCCGCCCGTGCCGATGCCGGGAGCCAAAGGATCAAGGCATGCCGAAGGGCTTCACGGGATCGATCCTCGCCAGCGCCGGAGCCCTGCTCCTGGCAGGCACGGTGCCCGCCCACGCCCAGGTCAGGGGGGCCGAGGCCATGGCCTCGGCCGAGATCTGCCAGCCGGTCTCCATCCAGAAGCCCGCGAACCTGAACTTCGGCGCCCTGATCGCCACCCGCAGCGCGGGCCAGGTGGTGCTGGGCCAGGACGGCGGCCGCAGCGCCACCGGCGGGGTGGTCCTGGGCAGCGCCGAAGCGGTTTCCTCCGCAGCCTTCCAGGTGGCCGGAGAGCCCCACGCCACCTTCAGCGTGACCCTGCCCGCCAGCATTGAGATCATCTCGGCCCAGAGCCGCATGACTGTGGCGGGCTTCAGCACCTTCGGCACCACGCAGATCCTGGACGCCAGCGGGCGGCGGGCCCTCAAGGTCGGGGCGACCCTCGGAGTCGAGGCCAACCAGCCTCCCGGCGCCTACACGGGCAGCTTCACTGTGACCGTGGCCTACAACTAGGGCGAAGCGGCTACGTAAAACTACGTATCTAATTGATTGTTTTAGAGTTCAAATATCAGCTCATAATATTTTGAACCTAATCTAAGGCTCCTGGCGCCCCGGCAGGGACTGTGGGGAGTCGGTTCTGCGAGGAAATCCCGAACCTGGGGTGACGCCTCCCGAGTCTTGGTCTTGCTCCTTTGTTGTCTGGAACCCACAGAACCCCGGACGCCCGGCGGGCGCCAGTCGAACCCAGGAGCGCGCGATGCCCAGCACCAGGCTCCAAGCCCTCCGATCCTGGCGACCTTGGCTGGGGCTGGCGGTGACCCTCATCCTGTCCCTGATCACCTTCTCCTGGTCCATGCACGAGGACCGCGGCCATGCCCGTGATCGGTTTGAGGCGGATGGGACCCTCCTCCAGGAGCGCATCGCCCGGCGGATGGCCTTCCACGAGCAGCTGCTCCGGACCAGCGCGGAGTCCCTCTCCCGGCGGGAGGCCCTGCCCACCAAGGAGTCCTGGAGCCACTTCGTCAACAGCCTGGACCTGACTTCCTCTGGCATCGCCTATCGGAGCTTCGGGGTCGTCGCCTGGCACCCCGCATCCCCCGTGGCAGAGGCCGGTGGGAACGCGGCCAGCGCACCCCAGGCAGCAGGCACCAGCGCCGTGGTCACGGTGGAACCCCTCCACAACCAGAGCCAGGGGATCCTGGGCCGGAACCTCTATGCCGAGCCCCTCCGGAGGGCCGCCATGGCCCGCGCCTGCGACACCGGAGCCCCCACCCTCACAAGCCCCATCACACTCACCCGAGAGGACGCCACGGTCAACCCGACCGGGGTCCTGTTCTTCGCTCCGATCTACCGGCAGGGCAGGCCCCTGGACAGCGTGTCCCAGCGGCGGGAGGCCCTCCTGGGGTGGACCTATCAGGCCTTCCGGATGGAGCCCCTGCTGACCGGCATCCTGGAGCCTTCGCCCAAGGGCACGGGTCTGGAGGTCTACGTCGACCCCTCCCTGCAGGAGAAGGACCTGCTCTTCCGCCTGGCTCCCGACGGGCCGCCAGAGGCGGCGCCCCACCTCACCACCAGGACCCTGGAGATCTATGGGCAGCGCTGGGTCCTCCGGATCTGGGCGGGGGACCACCCGGATGGCTTCTCGCCCCAGCAGGGGCGGTGGAACCTGCTGCTGTTCCGCCTGCTGGTCAGCTTCGGCGTGTTCTACCTGCTCTACCGACTGGAGCGGGGCCGCGTCCGGATCACGGAGCTCGCCGAGGACCGGCTGGAGCGGATCCAGCTGCTCTCGGACTCCGCCGTGGAGGCCATCTTCCTCATGGACCGCCAGGGCCAGTGCACCTTCATCAACCCCGCCTGTGTGCGGATCCTGGGCTATGACAGTGCCGACCAGCTGCTGGGCAAGAACCTGCAGCAGCTCACGGGCATCCGCCTGCGGGGTCGCTGCGAGGCCTGCGAGCAGCCCTGCACCGAAGTGCTGGGGCGGGTCGGCCGGGCCCTCCCGGCAACCTCTGCTGGCACCAAGGTCCCGCCCTGCGAGATCTTCCAGGCCCTGAGCCGGGGCACCGGAACCCACGTGGAGGGGGAGCTCCTCCGGCGGGCCGATGGCACCACCTTCCCGGTGGACTACTGGGCCTACCCCTACCGCAGCCAGGGCAAGGTGATTGGCATGGCCGTCACCTTCGTGGACACCACAGCGATGCAGCTGGCCAACGAGGCCCGCAAGAGCGTGGAGCAGAGCCTGGCCTTCGCCCTGGATGCCACCGGGGACGGGATCTGGGACTGGGACATCCCGAACAACTGGGTCAAGCACAATGCCCACTGGTGCGAGCTCCTGGGCCTGGAGGAGCAGTATCTCGAGCACCCGATCGATTTCCTCGAGACCGTGCTGGAGCCCGAGGACCGGGCCCTGGTCTGGGCGGGCACCCAGACCGCCCTGGACGGGGGCATTCCCTTCGACTGCCGCCACCGGATGCGCCGCGCCGATGGCAGCGTGATCTGGGTGCATGACCGCGGCAAGGTGGTGGCGCGGGACGAGGCCGGCAGGCCCCTGCGGATGGTGGGCAGCATCACGGACATCACGGAGCTCGTCGCCGCCAGCGAGCTGCTGCGCGACGAGATCGACCGGGCGAACGCGCTGGCCACCGAGGCCCGCGCGGCCAGCGCGGTCAAGTCGGCCTTCCTGGCCAACATGAGCCACGAGATCCGCACCCCCCTGAACGGCATGATCGGCATGATCGGGCTGCTCCTGAAGTCACCCCTGGACCCGAAGCAGCGCCGCTACGGAGAGTCCGCGCGCATCTGCGGGGAGTCCCTCCTGGAGATCGTCAACGACGTGCTGGACCTCGCCAAGATCGAGTCCGGGAAGCTGGAGCTGGAGGAGGTGGACTTCAGCCTCGAGGTGCTCATGGAGGAGCTGCGGCTGCTCCTGGCCCCGGCCGCCGAGGGGAAGGGGCTGGCCTTCACCTGCACCCTGGCTCCCGAGGTCCCGGACCGCCTGCGGGGGGATCCGCTCCGCCTCAAGCAGGTCCTGCTGAACCTCGCGAGCAATGCCATCAAGTTCACCCTGTCCGGGGCGGTCCAGGTCCAGGCGGAAGCCCTCCTCCAAGAGGACCAGGAGGCCCACCTCTGCTTCCGCGTGAAGGACACGGGCATCGGCATCCCCGCCCACAAGCTCGAGGAGATCTTCCAGAGCTTCACCCAGGTGGACACGTCCACCACCCGGAAGTTCGGCGGCACGGGCCTCGGCCTCACCATCAGCCGGCAGATCGCGACGCTGATGGGAGGCGAGATCGGGGCCGCCAGCGAGGAAGGCGTGGGCTCCGAGTTCTGGTTCACCCTCCAGCTCCGGGTGCAGGAGGTCGGGGCCGCCGAAGCGGCGACGGTGGCCGTACCCGCCGCCGAGGGACAGGCCTTCGGGGCGTCCCGCATCCTCCTGGTCGAGGACAACGTGGTGAACCAGGAACTCACCCTGGCCCTGCTCGAGGGCTGGGGCCTGATACCGGACCTGGCGAAGGATGGCCTGGAGGCCCTGGACGCGCTGCGCAGGCAGAAGTACGACCTGGTCCTGATGGACATCCAGATGCCGAACCTGGACGGCACCCAAGCCACCGCCGCCCTGAGGAAGCCCGAGTCCGGGGTCCTGGACTGCCGGGTACCCGTGGTGGCCATGACGGCCCACGTCATGCGCGAGGACCGCCAGCGCTGCCTGGACGCGGGCATGGACGGCTACCTGTCCAAGCCCGTCGAGCCCTCGGCCCTCCTGGAGATCCTGAGCCGCTACCTGCCCAAGGCTGGCGTGCGCGAGGAGCGAGATGACTTGCTGTCGGTCTTCGAGCCGGAGGCCTTCCTCAAGCGGCTCATGGGCAGCCGTAAAGCCGCGGGCCGGATCCTGGCGCTCTTCCTCACCACGACCCCCCCGGTCCTCGAGGCGATCCGCGCCGCGGCGTCTGCCGGGAACTGGGAGCAGGCTGGCCGGAAGCTCCACCTGCTGGCGGGCTCCTGCGCCACAGTCAGCGCGACCCGGCTCTACGCCCTGACGCGGGATCTGGAAGAGCTCGTGAAGCGGGGCGAGGTCGCCGAGGTCGCCTCAAGCCTGCTGCACTTGCCGCTGGCTTTCGAGCAGTTCCACGCCGTGGCGACCCTGTTCCTGGCCGAATCGCCGACCGCCACCCCTGCGCCCGTGACACCTGCCCCAGGCCTGCGCGATGATGAGGGGATGGAGGCCTGATGGAACGGAGCCGGGTGCTGATCGTCGAGGATGACGCGGTCCAGCGCGAGTTCCTGTCGGTGATCTTCGAAGAGGGCCCCTATCAGGTGGCGTGTGCCGGTTCCCTGGCCGAGGCCCGCCAGCTCCTCCTGCGCTTCCATCCCGAGGTCATCTTCCTGGACTACCAGCTGCCGGACGGCAACGCCTCGGAGCTGCTGCGCACCTTCGCGGAGGATGAGTCGGCGCCCCCCGTGGTGGTGATCACGGCCCTCTCCTCGGTGGAGCTGGCGGTGGAGCTGATCAAGGAAGGCGCGTCCCAGTTCCTGGTGAAGCCCGTGGAGCCCGGCGCCCTGCTGGCCCTCTGCCAGCGGCTGCTGGAGCAGGTGCGCGAGAAGCGGGTCAACCTCGTCCACAGCCGGGTCGAAGGCCAGCACACCCTGAATCCCTTCTTCGGCGTGAGCCCGGCCATCAAGGCCCTGGAGACCCGGGTCAAGAAGATGCTCACGGTGAGTGTCCCGCTCCTGCTGCACGGCGAGACCGGCACCGGCAAGAGCGCCCTGGCCCGCTGGATCCACAAGCACAGCCCCCGCAATGCCCACCCCTTCGTGGAGCTGAACTGCGCCGGCCTCAGCAAGGACCTGCTGGAGAGCGAGCTCTTCGGGCACGAGAAAGGCGCCTTCACCGGGGCCGCCACGGCCAAGGCCGGCCTCATGGAGCTGGCCCACCGGGGCACCCTCTTTCTCGACGAGATCGCGGAGATGGACCTGCAGGTGCAGGCCAAGATCCTCAAGGCCATCGAGGAGCACACCTTCCGGCGCCTGGGCGAGAACCGCGACCGCAGCGCGGACTTCGGCCTCATCGGGGCCACCCACCACAACCTGGAGCAGATGCTGGGCAGCGGCCAGTTCCGCGAGGACCTCTACTACCGCATCAGCACCCTGCAGATCACCATCCCGGCCCTGCGGGAGCGCCGGGAGGACATCCCCATGCTGGCGCGGCTCTTCCTGGCCCGCATCGCGCACCAGTGGGGCATCGGCAGCCTCGAGTTCTCAGCCGAGGCCGAAGTTTGGCTGCGGGAGCAGACCTGGCCCGGCAACATCCGCGAGCTGAAGAACACCCTGGAGCGGGCCGTCCTCACCCGCCAGGGCCATGTCATCGACGTGGGGGACCTGAGCCTGGGCGCCAGCCCCCGGCGGGAGGCCCCGGTGGTGGCCGGCTCCCCCGAGGCGGCCCTGCCCCGGGCCTCGAGCATGACCCTGCTTGAAGTGGAGCGGCGGCACATCCTGCGGGTGATGGAGGAAGTGGGCTTCCAGGTGGAGGCCGCGGCGCCTCTGCTGGGGATTCCCCGCAGCACCCTCTATGTAAAGCTCAAGACCCACGGCATCTCAACGTCCAGAATCCAGAAATAGCATCTAGAATCTAGATTTCAGATGCGGCTGATTCGAGGCCTGAATTTGTAAACCTTTATTTAAGGGTTGTTAGTGGCTGCTCCAAGTCTGGCACGGGACTTGATATGGAGTCTATGTGAACAACAACCCTCCAGCGAGGATCGCCCTCCTGGAGCACCCCATACCCCTTCGCACCTGACCGGTGCAACCCGATTCTGGAGTTTCCCATGCGCGTTTCCCGCACCCTGTTCCCCGCCCTGCTCGTCGTCGCCGGCCTCCCCGCCTTCTCCCAGGCCGTCGTGGGCGCCCCCACCGCCAGCGCCACCGCCCTGGCTTCCGCCAAGATCTACCAGCCCATCTCCATCAAGAAGGCTGCGGACCTGAACTTCGGCGCGATGATCGCCACCCCCACGGCCGGCGTCGTGAAGCTCGACGTCACCGGTGTGCGCTCGGCTTCCGGTGGTGCGGTGCTCGCCAGCGCAGCGGGTGTCTCCGCCGCCGCCTTCGACGTGGCCGGTGAGCCCAACACCTCCTTCAGCGTGGCCCTGCCCACCAGCATCCAGATTGCCTCGGGTGCGAACAGCATGACGGTGGACAGCTTCGTGACCGACGCCGCCGCCTACCTGCTGGACGGAACCGGTGCGCACGCCCTGACTGTCGGCGCCGCCCTGAGCATCGCCGCCAATCAGCCCGCCGGCCTCTACAGCGGCAGCTTCTCGGTGACCGTCGCCTACAACTAAATCAACCCCAACAACGCACTCCCAGACTCGGCTCTGATTCCTCTGGGGATCAGAGCCGAGCCTGCGAAAGGGCCCGACGCGGGCCGGCCTTCAGGCCCCCGCGCAGCCCCAGCCTGATCCTGGTGCGGGGACAAAGGAGCCCGTCTTGCGACCCCTCATCAGCCTCCTGGCAGTCCTGCTGGCCATGCCCGCCTTCAGCCAGGCCACCGCCCCCAGCGCCAGCGCCACCGCCATCATGCGGGCCAACATCCAGGTACCCCTCTCCATCACGAAGATGTCAGACCTGAACTTCGGCACCACCATCGCCACCCCCCTCGCGGGCAGGGTGACCGTGGACCCTTTCGGTGTCCGCACGGCCACCGGCGGCGTGGTCCTGGCCAACACCAGTGTCTTTGGCGTCTCGGCCGCGGCCTTTCAGGTCAACGGCGAGGCCAACACCACCTTCACCGTGCTCCTGCCCGCCAGCGCCCAGATGACCTACGGCGTGTTCAGCATGCTGGTGGACGGCTTCGTCACCGACGGCGCCCCCTACAAGCTGAGCGTCAACGGCGGCCAGCGGCTGGGTGTCGGCGCCACCATGACCGTGGGCGCCAATCAGGCCCCGGGCCTGTACTCCGGCAGCTTCACCGTCACCGTGGCCTACAACTGAGGCCAACATGCCTTCCTCGCCGAAACATCCCCCCCAAGCTCCCCCGCCGGCCGCCAGGCCCGCGTCGGCAGAACCTCAGCCCCGCGAGGAAGCCCCAATCGCGATGGGCTCCCCCGAGGCGGCCCTGCCCCGGGTCTCGGGCCTGACGCTCCAGGAAGTGGAGCGGCGGCACATCCTCTGGGTGATGGAGGAAGTGGGCTTCCAGGTGGAGGTGGCCGCCACGCTGCTGGGGATTCCCCGCAGCACCCTCTATGTGAAGCTGAAGGGCCACGGCATTCAAACTTCCAGATTCCAGAATCTGCGTCCAGATTCCGGAATATAGATATTTATTGATTCGACTCTAAAAATGTAAACCATTAAATAGATAGCCTTAGTGTTTGTTTCAAATTTGGCACAAGGCTTGATATGAAGTCTGTGTGAACAACAACCCTCCAGCGAGGATCGCCCTCCTGGAGCATCCAACACCTTTCGCACCTGACCGGTGCAACCCGATTCTGGAGTTTCCC
>JAAXXS010000059.1 GCA_013334395.1 Holophagaceae bacterium
CGGGGGGCGGTGGCAGGGCGGACTCCAGGGCCAGCAGCAGGTGTCCCGGCGCGGCGGCGGCCCGCAGCGCCAGCACTGAGTCGGCGGAGAGGGTCTGCAGCCACACGCCCAGCAGGCGCTCAAGGTCCGGGCGCCGTTCTTCGTCCACCGTCAGCTGCTCGACCAGGGCCTGGGGCCGGAAGCCCTGCTCCTTGAGCCAGGTGAGGCCCTTCTGCAGCTCCGCGTCGCCGAAGCTCTTGGCCAGCAGGTCCGAGATCTGCCGCAGGCGCCGCTCGGCGGCGTCCAGCTCCGACTCGGCTCGGTGGTGATCCTGGGCAAGGGTCCGCTGGGCTTCCTCCAGCGCCTCGGCCCGGCGGCGCTGGTCGAAGGCCGCCTCTTCCGCCTGCTCCAGCTGGCCCAGCAGTCCCTCGAGGCTCCGTCCCACCACGGTGGCCTCGGCCTCCAGCCCCTCCAGGCGGGGCGCCCGGATGGACTCCTCGTGGTTGAGGGCATCGAGGCGCCCCTCGAGCTGGGCGATCTGGCTCTGGAAGGCCAGCCGCTGCTTCTGGCGCGCCAGGGCCTCCTTCTGGTTCTCGGCCTTCCGCTCCCGGAGGCCCTGCAGCTCGGCCTCCCGGTGGCGCAGCGCCCCCTGGGCCAGGGCCACACCCTCTTCCGCCTGGGTCAGCTCCACCTCGCGCCCGGCGAGCCGCTCCGCCGCGTCCCTGAGCAGGGCCTCGAGGGCCGTGAAGGAGTCCCCGGACTCCGCGAGCCGGTCCACCAGGGCCTGGATCCGCTCCTGCAGGCGGCCCCGCTGGGCCTGCGCCTCGGTGCGCCGCTCCTCCTGGAAGCTGCGCTCCTGATCGGCCAGCTGGAGGCGCTGGTCCAGGCCGAGGATGGCGCTGGCGCGGCGGGCCTGGGCCTGCTGCTGCTCGTCCACGGAGAGGCGCAGGGTCTCAACCTCGGAGGCCTTCTCGGAGACCTGCGCGGTGAGCTCCGCCACCCGGCGCTCGGTCTGGTCCAGCTGGTCGAGGATGCGCTGCTTGGCCGCCTCCAGCTCCACCGCCTTGCCCGCGAGGAGGATGCGCTGGGTGGCCTTGATCTCCGTGTCCAGGTCCTTGGCCCGGCGGGCGCGGGAGGCCTGGCGGCGCAGGGAGTCCATCTGCTTGTTCAGCTCGAAGAGGATGTCATCCAGGCGCTGCAGGTTGGCCCGGGTCTCATCCAGGCGCTTCTCCGCTTCCACGCGGCGCAGCTTGTAGCGCGTGATGCCGGCAGCCTCCTCCAGGAGCACCCGGCGGTCCTTGGGCTTGCTGCTCAGGATGAGGTCGATCTGGCCCTGCTGGATGAAGCTGTAGGCCCGCGTGCCCATGCCCGTGTCGAGCAGCAGGTCCTGGACGTCCTTGAGACGGGCCTCCCGGCCGTTGATGCGGTATTCGCTGCCCGTGTCGCGGTAGAGCCGGCGGGAGATGGTGACCTCCCGGGTCGCGCCGGGCAGGGTCGGGTCGGGCATCTCCAGGACCAGCTTCACCTCGGCAAGCCCCATGGGCCGGCGCTGGGCGGTCCCGCTGAAGATCACGTCCGCCATCTCCGCGCCGCGGAGCATGGTGGGCCGCTGCTCGCCCAGCACCCAGGCCAGGCTGTCCGAGATGTTCGACTTCCCGCAGCCGTTCGGCCCCACCACCGCCGTCATGCCCCCCGGGAAGCTGAGCTTCTGGGCATCGGCGAAGGACTTGAAGCCGTGGAGTTCGAGGGAGATCAGGCGCACGGGGAGGGCGCTCCGGGGAGGGTGGTCGGGAACATCTGCCTCCATCATTCCATACCACGAAGGACTTCTGTCCGCGGGAGCCCAAGGGGCCCTTGGGAATCGGCTGGAAGCCCGCTAGACTCGGGTGTTCCCAGGCCCGTCAGGAGATACCTGTGCAGCCGTACCCAGCCCCCCACACTGATCCTGCGCCCCCTGTCCGGGCGGAGGCTCATGGGTGTCGGACCGAGGCTGGCAGCGCCCTGACCCGGGGCCGTCGGTGAAGTTCTCCCTGCTCGCCCCTCCGGACACCTCCCTCCTCTGGCTGGAGGCCCACCGCGTGATGGCCGGCCCTTTCCGGGCCCCCATCCAGGGGCTGCCGGACGAGGCTCAGCTGCTGCCGGCCCTGTCCGCCCTGCCCGCCGGCCCCACCAAGTGGGTGGTGGATGACCTCTGGACGCCCTCCCTGCTGCTGCGGGACCTCACGGAGCTGCCCAAGGGAGCCGAGGCCCAGGAGGCCTTCCTCCGCTGGCGCTTCATGCAGGCGCTGGCCCTGGACTCCCCGCACTTCGTCCAGGCCCTGGAGGTGGAGCCCGGCACCTGGCTGGCCTCAGGCATCCGGGAGGACTTCCGGGAGAGCATCCTGCAGCTGGGCTTCCGCCTGGACCGCACCCTGCACGGACTCACGCCCCGGTGGCTGCACCTCTACAACCTGCTGGCCCCCTCCCTCGCCCTGCCCGGCATCCTGCTGTCCCTGAGTCCCGCCGACTCCGGGCGCTATGCCGGGACCCTCATCGCCTGGGGTCGGACCCTCTGCCTGCTGCGCCAGTGGTCCGAGCCCCTGGATCCCGCAGGCTGGCTGGAAGAGCGCATCGCACCCAGCGCCGCCTTCCTCCAGCGGGAATCGCGGACGCCCCAGCAGCTGGTGATCTGGGGTGCCACCGCCTGGCCCGAGAGCAACCTGCCCATCCGCTACCTCGATGAGCGGTTCGCGCTCGGGGAGACGCGCTGATGGCCGTCCCTGTCCTGCAGCTCAACCTGGCCCCCCGGCCTAGCCTCTGGCGCCAGCGGCACAAGACCCTGGGGTGGACGGCCCTCGGCCTCGGCGCCGTGCTCCTGATCGGGAGCATCGGCTTCACCTGGCGAGCCTACTCCCAGGCCAGCCGGGCCGGTCGGGACGCGGTCAGCCTCACCGAGGAGGCCAAGCGCGCCTCCCGGCAGGAGCAGCAGCTTCAGAGCTCGCTCCAGGACATGGACGCGGGCAAGGAACAGTCCCGCTGGAAGCTCGCCGAGAAGATCCTGCAGGAGCGCAGCCTGCCCTGGTCCCGGCTCACCGCGGAGCTGGAGCAGTGCATGGTGCCCGACATGCGCCTCAAGGGAATCCAGCGCGCGCGCAGCAACAACCAGCAGGTGCTCCTGAAGCTGAAGGGTGAGGCCCGGACCCGCGAAGCGGAAGCCGCCTTTGTGGAGTCCCTGCGGGCCACGCCGGTCTTCGCGCAGGTGGTGCTGGAACGGGAGTCTGAGCGCGCCGGGGGCGGCTGGGACTTCGAGCTCAGCCTACCCGCCGCCCCCATTCCGCCCCCCTTCCAGGTCAAGGTGATCAAGCAGGGCGTCCCCGCCCCGCCCATGGTCAAGGCCAGCGCCCGTCCCGTTGCCGTTTCCGCGCCCATTCGCCCCGCCTCGCAGCCGGTTGCCCCGCCCGTCGTCCGGCCGGCCCCTCCGCAACCGGCCCCAGCCACCGAGGCGGAGCCTCCCTACACACCTCGCCGCACGCGCGTGCGTCCCGCCTCTCCGAGGATCCCGCAATGACCAGTCCCCTGCGCGCGAGCCGCCTCCGCCTCGCCCTGGGCGCCCTGGGCGCGGCGCTGGGCCTGGGCGTGGCCCTCTTCCTGCTGCCGGATGCCTCCCAGCAGCTGAACCAGAAGCTGAAAGCCAAGCGCGAGGCCGAGCTCGCCCGAAACCAGCAGGTCCAACAGCTCCGCGAGCTGCAGCTGCTGGCGGACCGCCTCCGGCGCGGCCGGGAGACCCTGGCAGACCTGGAATCCCGCCTGCCCCGCGGCTCAGCGGGAGAGCTCCAGTGGAGCCTCAGCAAGACCCTGCACCTCCTGGCCAAGAAGCACGGACTGCGCCTGCAGAACGTGAAATACGGCATACCCAGCCGCGAGGGAGCCCGCGGCACGGATCTCGAAGCGGTAGAGGTCGAGTTCGTCGCCCTGGGTCTCTACGCGAGCCACAAGGCCTTCATGCTCGACCTCGAGGGCTCGGGCCTGCCCTTCGCGGTCCGCGACGGGCGCCTGGAAGAAAGCCCCGAGGGAGCCCGGCTCAACATCGTGCTCAGGGCCTTCCGGAAGGCGGGCGCCCCCGAGCGCGAGGAGGGCGAGGCATGAGCGCCACCCCCTCCCGCGGCACAGATCTCCAGGGCATGCTCCAGGAGCTCCGCTCCAACCGCAAGACCCAGCTGGCGCTCGCCGGCTTCGCCGTGGTCATCAGCTACTTCCTCTACACGGTCTTCGCGCCGGATGCCCCCAAGGGGCGCCGCCCGCTCGATTCCCGCCAGGGTGGCAACCTCGACCTGCGCCAGCTCCAGGGACTGCGTCGGCTGCCGGACCTCGCTGCCCTGGACAAGGCCGGCGAGCTGCCGCCCAAGCCCAAGATCCTGCGGGACCTCTTCGTGTTCGAGTCTCCGATCCCGCCCCCGACCAAGCCGCCCCCGCCTCCTCCGCCTCCTCCGCCCCCACCGACGGCAGCGGAGCTTGAGGCCCAGCGCCTGGCCCAGGTCAAGGCCGCCGAGTTCGCGGGACGGCCCCAGGACCTCCGCTACCTCGGGTTCTTCAAGGGCAGCCCCTCAGGCTCTGTGGGCGCCTTCATGAAGGGTGAGGAGCCCGTCACTCTGACCCAGGGCACCCTCCTCAAGGAACGCTGGAAGCTGGTCACCATCCTTGACACCAAGGCCGAATTCCAGAACACCAAGTATCCGGACCTCCGCGTGGTCCTGGAGGTCCGCGAGACCTCCGGCGGCGCCGCCGCGACGAACCAATTCTGATCCGAAGGACGCCCCCGATGCCGACTCCCTCCTTCGCCCTGCTCCGCAAACCCCTGCTGGTGGCCACCCTCCTGCTGCTGGCCCTCGGCTGCAGCCTGCACCGGGCCAACAAGGCCTTCGACGAGGGGCGCTACGACGAGGCGGTATCCGAGTACCGGTCCGCCCTCCGGAGCGACCCCACCAACACCAAGGCCCGGATCGGCATCAAGCGCGCGTCCCAGAGGGCCGCTGAGGCCCACCTGACCCTGGCCCGCCAGGCCGAGATGAAGGGCTACACCGACACGCTGCTTACTGAAGTTCGGAAGGCCCTGGTGCTCGATCCCGACAACCAGATCGCCCAGGACTGGCTCATCAAGCTGGAGCAGAAACTCGCCAAGGAAAAGGCCGAGGCGGATTCCGCCGAGGACCTGGACCTGATGAAGGTCAAGGCGGATGCCACCAACGTCGTCCAGCTGAACCCCCGCTCCATCGACGGCATCGACCTGAACTTCAGCCGGCGCACCAGCCTCAAGGAGATCTTCGGGACCCTGAGCAAGGCCTCGGGCGTCAACATCATCACCCATACCTCCTTCCAGGACCAGACCATCTCCATCGACCTGCGCGGCCTGCCCTTCCAGCGGGTGCTGGACACGCTGATGCTCCAGAACGACCTGTTCTTCAAGATGATCGACAAGAACACGATCATGATCTTCAAGGCCAACCCCCAGAACCGGGAGCAGTTCGAGAACCAGATCATCAAGACCTACTACCTCTCGCACGCGGATCCCAATGAGCTGCGGTCCACCCTGACCACCATCAATCCCCAGCTGCGCGTCTTCACGGACAAGCGGATCAACGCACTCATCGTCAAGGCCAAACCCCTCGAGCTCGCCATCGTGGACCAGGTGATTCGCACCCTGGACAAGGCCAAGGCCGAGGTCATGGTCTACCTCGAGCTCATGGAAGTCACCGAGAACAGCCTCGAGCACGCGGGCCTGCTGCCCGTGGTCAACGCCTCCGACACCTCCGGTACCTACCGCATGGGCGCCACCACGGTGAACAACACCTCGGGCATGAACACCAACTCCGGCTTCACCAAGATCCACACGGCGGATGTCCGCGTGCTGTTCCCGAACCTTGCGCTGGACTTCCTCAAGAGCAACGGCGATGCCCGGCTGGTGGCCAGTCCCAACGTGCGCGTGCTCTCCGGCGAGTCTGGCGAAGTCAACATCGGCGAGAAGATCTCCACCACCCAGAGCCAGCTCTCGCTGCCGACCTCCGGCACCACCGCCACCAGCGCCGCCACCTCCTCCCTGCTCGGCGGCGTGGGCCAGACCTCCTTCTCCTACGAGGATGTCGGCGTGAAGATCAAGGTGAAGCCCCGGGTCCACAACAACGGCGAGATCACCCTGGAGCTCGACAGCGAAGTGACGACCCTCAAGTCCGGGTCCACCCCGGGCCGCCCCGACCTCGGCAAGCGCCAGATCAAGACCATGGCCCGCCTGCGGGACGGCGAGACCGCCATCTTCGGTGGCCTGCTGAAGGACGAGGAGCAGAAGGGCCTGCAGGGGATCTGGGGCCTCACGGACATTCCCATCATCGGCCGCCTGCTCGGCAACACCAACAACAGCAAGGCCAAGACCGACGTGATCCTCACCATCCGGGCCGTGCTGGTGCGCAAGCCCGTCATGACCGAGCAGGACATGGCCCCCTTCAATCCTGAGGATGCGGCCTCCAAGGCCGGCCCCTTCTCGCCCGAGGCCGTGAAGAAGGCGCCCGCGCCCAAGCCCGCCCTGCCCGTGGCCCCCACCCCCCCCAAGCCCGCCGTGCCGACCGCCCCGGTTGTCAAGCCCGCCCCCGGGCCGGTAGTTCCCGGAGCCGAGACCACCCCCGCCCTGCCGACCGCGCCCAGTCCCCAGCCCCCCAAAGAGCAGCCCGCCTCGCCCATCGTCCCCCCCTCGGACGCCATTCAGGAGAAGAAGCCCGGGGCTCCCAGTGACGCGCCCCCCGCCCCCTCGGATCTGGTGATCTTCATGTCGCCCGTGGCCTCGGAGATCAAGGCCGGGCAGAAGACCCGCATCACCCTCACTGTGAGCGGCGGCCAAGGACTTTCCTCCGGCGTCCTGGAACTCCGCCTGCCCCCGGGCCTGCGGCTCCTGGGTGTCACCCCCGGCGAGTTCCTCTCCGGCGAGGGCGGCGGCCTTGAGCAGTTTCCCGGCAAGGATGGCCTCCTCAAGCTGGTTTTCCGGCGCAGCGCCACCGGCACCGACGCCGGGCCCTTCGCCGCACTGGAGCTGGAGGGCCTGACGGCTGGCAACGCGCCTGTGCTCATCCAGAGCGGGCAGTTCCTCGCCGGCACCGGACCCATCTCCGGGCGGTGGTCCAACGCGCTCGTGACGGTGCAGTGAAGCGCCAGGGCGGCTTCACCCTTCTGGAGCTGGTGGTCACCGCCACCGTACTGGTGATCCTGGCCTCTGTGGTCGTGCCCCTGGCCCGCAACGGGCTCAAGCGCCAGCAGGAGCTGGAGCTGCGCCGGGCCCTGCGGGAGATCCGCCTCGCCATCGACGACTACAAGAAGCAGGCGGAGATGCAGAAGATCAAGGCCCCGCCCGCCGAGGCCAACTTCTACCCGGAAAGCCTGGAGATCCTGGTGGAGGGCGTGCCCCTCACGGGCTCCCTCAGCCGCAAGATGCGCTTCCTCCGCCGCATCCCCGTGGATCCCTTCAGCGGCAAGCCGGAGTGGGGCATGCGCAACACCAACGACGACGTCAGCAGCAGCAGCTGGGGAGGGGGCCATGTCTACGATGTCTACACCCTGCACCAGGGCACCGGCATGAATGGCATCCCCTACCGGGAGTGGTGAGAAACGCTGTTGCCTCGCCGCGGGTCTCACGCTAGTCTTGGAGTTCGGCACATCCGGAACCTTCGGGGCCCGGCACGATCTTTCACGCGGATATGGCGGAATTGGTAGACGCGCTAGTTTCAGGTACTAGTGTTCACAAGACGTGGGGGTTCGAGTCCCTCTATCCGCACCATTTTTTGGCGGCTCCGCCGACAAAAAATGGTGATGAAAAAAGATCAACTGCAATTGATAACAGGCGCCTGGCCTCTTCCAGGTTCGACCCATCCTTGGTACGGGACTGAGGATTTTCGCCGCAGGCGAACCTGGCAACGCACAGCGTTGGCAGCGGGTGACGGGAGAACCCCCGAAAAGGAGCCACCATGGCCCTCAACGTAGACCAGAAGAAGATCATCATCGACGACTTCAAGCAGCACGAGTCGGACACGGGTTCGCCCGAGGTGCAGGTGGCCATCCTCACCAAGCGCATCAATGACCTGACCGAGCACTTCAAGATCCACAGCAAGGACTACCACAGCCGCCGCGGGCTCATGATCATGGTCGGCCAGCGCCGCCGCCTGCTCGACTACCTCAAGAAGAAGAGCAAGGAGCGCTACGCCACGCTCATCGAGCGCCTCGGCCTGCGCCGCTAGGCTCCCTACCGATCACCAAAACGCCCGCAAACGCGGGCGTTTTTTCGTTATGTTCAAAGGATGGACCTGAAGCCCCTGCCCCAGCCCGAGCACCCGGATCCCTACACGGTTCTCGACCGGCGGTTTCTCTACGACTCGCCCTGGATCCGCATCCGCGAGGATCGCTTCCAGCACCGCCGGGGCGCCGAGGGCCGCTATGCCGTCTGCGGATTCGTCCGCACAGCCTGCGGCGTCCTTGCCCTGGACGAGCAGGACCGCGTGGTGCTCGTGGGCCAGTGGCGCTATCCGCTGGAGGCCTACTCCTGGGAGCTCCCCGAGGGCGGGGGAGATGTGTCGGAGAGTCCCTTCGAGGCCATCACCCGGGAGCTGGCCGAGGAGGCGGGCCTCACCGCCCAGGCCTGGGAACCCCTGGCCTTCTTCCACCCCAGCAACTCCTCCACGGAAGAGGAGGCTTTCCTGTTCCTGGCCACGGGACTCCACCCCAGCCAAGGACACCAGGCCGAGGACGATGAGGAGCTGCTGGTCCACCGCGAGCCCTTCCAGGACTGCCTTCGCCGCGTAATGAGCGGCGAGCTCACGGACAGCCTCACGGTCATGGCGCTGCTGGCCCTCCAGGCCCGGCGGAGCGGCGTGGACGCCCCGCTGGATCCTGCTCTCTCCCAGCGCTTCTTCCAGCGCACCGGAGACCATCCCTCCCGCGGCCGGGCCCGGTGGGCCGCCCTGGATGCGCCATGATCCTCAGCCTGCACCCGGACACCCCGCAGCCGCGCCACCTGGAGCGCATCGCGGACCTACTGCGGCGGGACGGGGTCATCGCCTACCCCACAGACACCCTCTTCGGCCTAGGCTGTCTGGCCTCGCGGAAGAAGGCCGTGGACCGCGTGCACCAGCTGAAGGTCCGCGATCCGAAGAAGCCCATGTCGATGCTCTGCGCCGACATGGAGATGCTCTCCCGCTACGCCCGGCATCTGGACACGCCCACCTTCCGCATCCTGAAGCAGCTGCTGCCCGGTCCCTACACGGTGCTGCTGCCCGCCAGCCGCGAGGTGCCGCGCTACCTGCAGAACAAGCAGGTGGTGGGCCTGCGCATCCCGGACAGCACCTTCTGCCGGGCGCTGCTCACCCTGCTGGGGGAACCCATTATCACCACCAGCGTGGTGCTGCCGGGCCAGGCCATTCTCAATACGGCCTGGGAGCTCGAGGAGGAGCTGGGCCACGCCCTGGACCTGGTGGTGGATTGCGGGCAGCCCGAGGGTGTGCCCAGCACCATCCTGGACCTCAGCGGCGAGGAGCCCCTGCTGCTGCGGCAGGGCGCGGGGCGCTGGCCCGTCTGATCACTTCGCCCGCTCGGCGGCTTTCAGGCGCAGCACCTGGCACTCCGCTTCGGTCAGCAGGCCGTCGCGCTTGAGGCCCTCGATGCGCCGCAGCGCGCCTTCCAGATCGAAGGCGGGGGCAGCGACCGGAGGCGTCGGCTTCACCAGACCGGGAGAAACGGCGGCCGCTACGAGCAGATGCCTGGCCAAGGGCGACAGGAGCTGGCCCAGGTGCTCGCACCACTGGGAATACTGGATGACGAGCAAGTCGGTGCCCAGCCCCCGGAGCGTGGTGTGGAAGGCGCCCAGCAGCTCCCCGGAATCAGCATCCACCAGCTTCAGATCCAGGGACAGGAAGGACGGCCCCGAGGACATGGAGTCGCTCTCCTCCCCTACGGCATCCACGACCCGGCCCACCAGGATGAGATCCCCCTCGGTGCGGGAGACCGGCAGGGCACCCTTGAGTCCCTTCTGCAGGCCCTGGGCCAGCTCCGGCAGCAGCGAGCCCTCGAGACGCTCCAGCACCAGTTGGTCCTTGGTGGCGCGCTTGCCAAGCAGCCAGGCCGCGGGTTCCCAGGCCTTGAGGCGGAGGGAGCGGTGGCGGAGGTCCAGCCCCGTCTTGAGCCACTGAAAGCCCAGCGTCTTCGAAGCCTGGAACGTAGCCGCAGGGCCGAACCAGGTGGCGTCCAGCCGCCCGTTATCCGGCAGGGGCGCCTGGGCGGAGAGGAAGACTGGAACAGCCAGGAGGAGCGCAGCAGTTCGTCGCATGGAAACTCCGGAGAGGACGCTTCACTTCAAGGCTTCGGCTCAGTCCACCCGGTAGTGGCAGCCCCGGCTCTCGGGATTCTGCAGGGCGGCTTTCAGGATGAGCTGGGCGCAGAGGATGCCGCTGCGCAGCTCCAGGAGCTCCCGGCTCAGGGGCGCCTCGTGGTAAAAGCGGTCGATGCGGTGGGCCAGATACTGGATGTCGGCCTTGGCGCGGTGCAGGCGGGCCCCGGTCCGGACGATGCCGGCATAGTTCCAGAGCGTGCTGCGGATGAGGCCCCAGTCCTGGTCGATCAGCAGCGGGTCAGTCTCCTCCCGGGCCTCCGGCATCTGCCACTGGGCCATGTCGGTGACATCGGGCAGGCTGGACTCGCCCAGCTCGGCCACGGCCGCTTCGGCCCCCCGCAGGCCCCAGACCAGGCCTTCCAGCAGGCTGGTGGAGGCCAGCCGGTTCGCCCCATGCAGGCCCGTGCAGGCCACCTCGCCCGCCGCAAAGAGCCCAGGCAGGCTGGTGCGGCCGTCCAGGTCCACCAGCACGCCTCCGCAGAAGTAGTGGGCCGCAGGCACCACGGGGATGGGCTGGCGGAGCGGATCCAGGCCCTCGGCCCGGCAGGCGGCCACCACCGTGGGGAAGTGGGACTCCAGGTCCAGCTTGGCGGCCACGGGCGCCAGATCCAGGAAGACGCTGGCCTCGCCGCTGGCCGCCATCTCCTGGAAGATGGCCCGGCTGACCACATCCCGGGGCGCCAGCTCCATGTGCTCGGGCTCGTACTTGGCCATGAAGCGCTCGCCTTTCCGGTTCACCAGCCAGGCCCCTTCGCCCCGCAGGGCCTCGGTGAGCAGGGTACGCGGCTTGCCCGGCGCATACAGGGCCGTGGGATGGAACTGGAGGTACTCGCAGTTCACGATGCGGGCGCTGGCCCGGTAGGCGGCCGCCAGGCCATCCCCGGTGGCGCCGGGCGGGTTGGTGGTGTGCAGGTAGAGGTAGCCGAGTCCGCCGGTGGCCAGCAGGGTCCGGCGGGCCAGGGCGCCCTCCACCTGCCCCGTGGCGGGGTCGTAGAGGAAGGCCCCGTGCACCCGGATGGGATCGTAGACCCGCACCGGGCTTAGGCAGTGGTGAGGACTGGTGATGAGGTCCACCAGGCAGAGGCGCTCCCGCACCTGGATGTTCGGGTGGCTGCGCACGGCCTGGCTCAGGGCCGTCTGGATCGCCAGCCCCGTGGCGTCCTTCGCGTGGTAGATGCGCTTGGCGCTGTGGGCGGCCTCGGCGATGGCGTCCGGGGCGTCGTCCGGCCCCAGGTCAAAGGGGACGCCCAGCCGCTCCCAGAGGAAGCTCCGGCACAGCTTGGGACCCTCTTGCGCCAGCAGCCGCACCGCCTCGTGCCGGCAGAGGCCCGCGCCCGCCGCCCCGATGTCCGCCGCGAGCAGCTCCGGAGAGTCTCCCTCTTCCGGCGGTGCCAGGCCGATGATCCCGCCCTGGGCCCAGGAGGTGTTGCTGCCGCCCAGGTCATCCTTGGCCACCAGCACCACGGAGGCGCCCAGGTCCGCGGCACGGAGGGCCGCCGAACAGCCGGCGATCCCCGCGCCCAGCACCAGCAGGTCTGCCGTCATCGTCATGCCAACTCCCAGGTGGGACGGTCCAGGGCCCACAGGGGCGCGAGGTCCGTATCATCGTCCATCCGTCGGCCCTGGTCCAGTCGCTGGGCCGTCAGGTCCAGGGCCGCTTCGGCCCGGACCTCGCCCCAGGGCGTGGCGAAGGCGCCGCCGCAGGCCCGCAGCCGCTCCAGCGCTTCCTGCCACAGGGCCAGGGCCCCCGAGAGGTTGTGCTGCTGCAGGTGGTGGTAGCCCCCGGCCAGCAGGATGAGCCCCTGCAGCTGCCCCCGAAGGTCGCTTGTGGCCCTGTCCCAGAGGGGCTCCAGGGCATCGTGGCACTCGTGGAAGAGCCCGTGGTTGAAGAGAGACACGCCGCAGGCCAGCGGGTAGCGGGCGCCCAGGGGCAACGGCGTGAGTGCGGCCAGCTGCCAGCCGCAGCGCAGGCTTACCAGGGGTCCCCAGGCGCCCCAGGAAGCCCCGGGCAGCCAGCCCTCGGGCCCCAAGTCCGCCGAATCCGGCCAGGCGGCCCGGTGGCGCTGCCAGGCTCCTCCAGGATCGTGCTGCCCCAGGGCACCCAGCATCCTGGCGGCGAGGCTCAGCAGCAGTGGTTCTGGCAGCCCGTCCGGATGCTCGGCACGCACCCGCGGGGCGGCCAGGACCGTGGGCCAGACCAGGTGCTCGCGGGCCCCGGGATCGGCCAGGGCCACCTCCAGCCGGCTCCGGAGCACCTCCTGGACGGCCCGGGGCAGCAGCGGCTGACGCTGCCAGAAGGGGGTGCGGTTGCAGTCGTCGCTCATGGCTCCACCAGCAGGCGCAGGCCGAGACCACCCCGGTCGTTCTCGGAGACCCCAGCCCACTGGCAGCCGGGGAGCCGGCCCTTGAGCACCTTGCGGGGATCGCCCTCCTGGTGTGTCAGCAGCCAGCGGGCCACCAGGCCCCGGTATTTCTTGGAGAAGTGGCTCACGGCGCGGCCGCTGGCGTCGAAGATCTCGACCGTGTGGCGGGGCCGGGCCCAGCCCTTGAGCAGGTCCGCGGAATCGCCCGGCAGCAGCTCCCACAGGGGCCCGGCGGGCAGCGCCTCCAGCCGCGTTGGCAGCGCCTGCCGCCAGTGGGCCTTGAGGCCGGGGATGGCCGCGGGCTTCAGCTTGTAGGGCGGCACCAGCTCATCGCCGCGCACGAGGCCCCGCAGCAGGGACAGGATGTGCACCTGGGTCCAGGTCGCCGGAGGCAGGGTCGCCGCGTCCAGGGCCTGGAAGGCCACGCCGCTGTAGCGGGCCAGAGCCGGCAGCAGGGGCACGGCGCCGCCCAGGGCCAGGGCCTCGCTCCGGGCCTTGGCCAAGGCCAGCTCCTTGACCTCGAAGGCCTTCTTCAGAGCCTCGGGGGAACCGGTCCGCGCCAGGGCCACCAGCCGCTCCCGCACCCAGCGCTGGTCGGGGGTCTCCGTCAGCCGTCCCACCACGCCCCCGGGGGCCTTGTCCTCGGAGGGGGCCAGCAGGATGAGTGGCAGGGCCTTCATCGGGAGGCCACCCAGGACTCGAGCGTCACCAGCTGGAAGCCCGCGAAGAGGTCCCGCAGGAGGTCGCCATGGCCCCGCAGGCCCGCGCTGTGGGCGAAGCGGTGACCGAAGCTGGCACCGGGCAGGTCCGGCTGGTCCTCGTCCATCTCCCAGGGATGCAGCACCAGCGGAGTGCCCGCGTCCTCCAGGGCCAGAGTCTCCAGGGCCCGCCGCACCAGGCTGAAAGGCAGCACCCGCAGCCCCCAGCCCCAGAGGGGCGAGCGGGGCGGGCCTGACCACAGCACCGGCGGCGGCAGCTCCCAGAGGTCCTCGGCCAGCCGATGGGGTCGGCGGGGCCAGGCGGGATTGCCGATGACCGCCAGGGGCACCCGGCTGGAGTCGTAGCGGAAACCCAGGGCCGGCAGATCCCGCCACCAGTCGGCGGCGGCGCCGCGGAGGCTCCACTCCGGGGCGCGGTAGCCGACCACGGCCGTGCCGGTCAGGTCTTCCAGGAGGCTCTTCCCATCGCGCAGGGAGCCCTGCCAGGTGGCCCGATCCTGCTCGAAGGCCCGGCGGTGGGTCAGCCCGTGCAGGCCGATGGCGTGGCCCTGCCGGACGATGCGGCGAAGCAGGTCCGGGTGGCGCTGGGCCTGATCCGCCAGGCAGAACCAGGTGGCCTGGGCGCCCAGGTCCGCACAGAGTTCCAGGGCCTTCTCGGTGGCCAGGGGCAGGCGACACTCGAAGCGGTCCAGGGCCTCGGGCTGGTCGTAGGGCGGGCAGCAGAGCTGGAACCAGTCCTCCCAGTCCAGGGAGAGGGGCAGCCGGCGAATGCTCAGGTGAAGTTCCGCTCGGAGAGGCTGATGAACTCCAGGGAGAAGTCATCGAGCTCGGTCTGGAACTGTTTGAGCTGCCCCTGGAAGAAGTTGTAGGCCATGAGGGCGGGAATGGCCGCCGCCAGACCGGCCGCCGTGGCCACCAGGGCCTCGGAGATGCCCGGGGCCACCGTTGCCAGGTTCGCGTTGCCCGTGGCCCCGATGCCGCGGAAGGCGTCGATGATGCCCCACACCGTCCCGAACAGGCCGATGAAGGGGCTGACCGCAGCCACCGTGGCCAAGCCCCCGAGGGAGCGCTCCAGGCGGCCCATCTCCACCACGCTGGCCCGCTGGAGGGCACGCTCCACAGCCTCCATGCTGCGCAGCTGCGACTTGCCGTCCTGGCCCACCTGCCGCAGCTGGTAGGTCACCTCGCCGTAGCCCGCCACGAAGAGGCCCACCAGGGGGCTGAGGGCGAACTTCTCCA
>JAAXXS010000060.1 GCA_013334395.1 Holophagaceae bacterium
TCGACGCTGAAGCCTTCCAGCACCAGGATGCGGCGGAAGGAGTCCAGCACCACGCCCTCGTCGTCCACGGCGAGGATGCGGGCCTTGGGGTTCGGCACCTCGACCCGCTTCAGGCTCTTGGCCTCGTGGGTGAAGTCCAGCTTGACGGAGGTGTTGAGCACCTTCTCCCGGGCCTCGCGCTCCTTGGCATCGCGCATCTTGTGGAGGCTGGTGCGCACCAGGAAGTCGATGCCCACAAAGGCCACGAACATGAAAATAATCAGAATTGCGGCCATGAAGACCTCCTAGGTGAGGGTAGGTAGAGAGGGCTCTCCGCCCCGGGTTTCGTCGGACAGGGGCAGGATTAGAGTAAAGCAAGTGCCCTTGCCTGGTTCACTTTGGACTGTCAGGGACCCGCCGTGGGCCTCGACGATGCCCCAGCTGACTGCCAGGCCCAGGCCCGTGCCGTGGTTTCCCTTGGTGGTGAAGAAGGGCTCGAAGATGCGGGGCAGGTCTTCGGGCGCGATGCCCTTCCCGCTGTCCTCCAGGAGCACCTCGACGGTGTCCTCGGCGCCCAGCCGCGTGGTGGCGCGGATGGTGCCGCCCTCGGCGCCGATGGCGTCCCCCGCGTTCAGGATGAGGTTCACCACCACCTGCTGGATCTGGTTCGCGTCCGCCAGGACCTCCGGCAAGTCCGGTGTCAGGTGCAGGGAGAGGTCCACCTGGTTCATGCTCAGCTGGGTCATGACCACCGAAACCGACCGGCGGATGACCTCATTCAGGTCCATGAGTTTCCGGGCCGGGGCCGTGGGCCGGGCAAAGTCCAGCAGGCCGCGGATGATCCCCCGGCAGCGGACGGTCTCCCGGACGATGACATCCAGGTCCTCGCAGGCCTCCGCATCCTGGTCCAGGCGCTTGCGCAGCAGGGAGGCATAGCTGAGCACGCCCGTGAGCGGGTTGTTGATCTCGTGGGCCACCCCGGCGGCCAGGCGGCCTACGGAGGCGAGCTTGTCCGCCTGGGCGAGCTGCCGCTGGGTGTCCGAGAGGTTCTTGGTCATCTCGTTGAACGACTTGGCCAGATGCCCGAGCTCATGCCGCCCCAGGTAGGGGATGGAGGTGCTCAGGTCCCCGGCGGAGACCCGCTCGGTGCCAGCCACGAGGGCCGCCACCGGCCGCACCACCAGCCGGCGGTTGAGCCACCACAGCATGAGGCTCCCCGCGAGGATCGCCAGGACGGCCGATCCCATGATCACGTTGCGGCTGCGGGTGATCTCCTGGTCCACCTGGGTCAGCGAGACATTGACGTCCAGCACCCCCAGCAGGCGCTGCTTGGGGCTGTGGGCATGGCAGGCGGCCGTGGAGCAGGAAGGCGAGTTGGGAATGGGGTTGATCACCCCCAGCAGCCTGGTGCCATCCGGCGCGCGGAAGGTCCGGGCCCGGGCCTGGATGTCCAGGTGCTCCAGGGGCTTGCCCTCCGCATGGCAGACGTAGCAGGCTTCCCCGCGGATATCGAGGCTGGTCCCGATCTCCTCGGCCGAGGAGGAGAACATGACGCGCCCCTCCTTGTTGAACACGCGGACCTTGCGGATGCCCTGCTCCGAGAGCCCCCCCACCGCCTGGATCTGGCGGTGGAGGTTGTCCCGGCGGTTCTCCAGCATGTCGAAGTGGGTGGCGCTCTTGATGGTCTCGCTCAGCTGGTCGGCGCTGCGGGTGCGCTCGGCCATGAGCTGGGCGGAGTGGGTCCGCAGCACCGCCACGGCCATGCCGCCGATCGCCAGCGCGGTCGCGAGACCGGCGCCGAGGATCAGACGGGTACCGATGCGGGTGCGCATGGTTCAGGCTCCTGGCTTCGGATCCGGGTCGGCCCCGATGGGGCCTCCGGGGAAGATGCTGAAGTTCCGCACCGCGAAGGCGAAGACCGCCATGCCCGTGGCCACCAGGCCCACAGAGACGATGATCTCCATGGCCGAGGGCATGTAGCGGGTGCCGGAAGCGGCTTCCATGCCGGTGATGCTGACATTCAGGCGGTTCATCACGAAGCCGAGCACCGCCATGAAGGCGCCGGCCACCAGCCAGTTCGGATCCGAGCGCAGGCGGCGGAAGGACATGAGCGCCACGGGCAGGATCACGCCCAGGGTGAACTCGAGCAGGAACATCCGCCCCTCATAGCCGAACTCCAGAATGGAGCCGAAGGCGTGGTTCCGCTGAATGGCCTGGATGCGCATGAGGCCGTAGATGCCCAGCGCGACAACCATGCCCCGGGCCAGGGGCTCGAGCAGGTCCATCTCCAGGTGGCGGTGGAAGGCGCGCTTGCTGAGGTAGGACTCCAGGACCACCATGCCGATGCCGGCCCCGATGGCCGAGATGTAGAACTGGACCGGGAGCATGGGCGAATACCAGAGGGGATGCAGCTTGCTGGGCACGATCAGGTAGAGGGTGCCCAGGGAGGACTGGTGCAGGGTGGAGAGCATGACGCCCAGGATGACCAGGGGCGTGATGAGGCGGTGGATGAACCGCGCCGGGGCGTTGAACCCGAAGCGCTCCAGAACCACGGGCGCGAACTCCACGGCGAGCACCGTGGTGTAGAGCATCACGCACCAGGCCACCTCGAACATGACGGAGTGGGGATTCCAGTAGATGATGGCGTGCCAGATGCGCCAGGGCTGCCCAAGGTCCAGCAGCAGGGCCACGATCACGAAGGAGTAGCCCAGGAAGCCCGTGAGGATGGTCGGGCGAACGATGGGTTCGAACTTCTTGAGGTTGAAGAGGTGGACCACCGCCGTCAGCGTGAAGGCGCCGGCCGCGAGGCCTACGCCGCAGAGCAGATCGAAGCCGATCCAGATGCCCCAGGGGAACTTGTCGCTGAGGTTGGTGACCGCGCCCAGGCCCTTGGTGAACCGGATGACGGTGACGGTCAGGAAGGCCAGGAAGAGGAGGCCGGCGACGAAGGTCCAGAAGCCCGGACGGAAGCGGCGGGATGCGAGCGTGGCGGTGTCAGTCATGACCGGTTCTCCCGTCCGTTGTCCTTGGCTTCCGCGTGGGCGACATCCTCGCGCCGCGCGGTGATCCAGTGAACGCCATAGAGCAGGACGCCCCACACCGCCACGAAGTCGGGGATGTTCGACAGCACCTGCCAGGTGCGCATGGCCGGCGGCTCGCCTGGAAGATTGGTCTTCAGGCCCAGCTTGTCGAAGGGCACGCTGGAGATCGCCATCACCGAGGTGCCGCCCGCCTCCGTGAGGCCGTAGATGTGGTTGACGTATTCGCCGGGCTTCTGGCGGAGGCGGGTCCGGGCTTCCCAGACGAGGTCCTCCTTCTTGCCGAAGACGGTGGCCTCATAGGCGCAGGCCTCGGCGCAGGCGGTGGGCTTGCCCTCCTTGATGCGGCTGGAGCAGAGGATGCACTTGCCGACGATGGGGACGGGCCGGTCCCACTGGTACTTCGGGATCTCGAAGGGGCAGGCCATCATGCAGTAGCGGCAGCCCATGCAGCGCTGGGCATCGTAGACCACAGGCCCGTCGGGGGTCTTCACCAGAGCGGCCACAGGGCAGACCGAGGCGCAGGTGGGCACCTCGCAGTGCATGCACATGCGCCGGACGTTCAGCCCCTCCTGGGGCTGGACCGTCGTCCAGGTATACGCCGTGAGCACCTCCTCCACCGGCCCCGGGAGCTTGTTCTGCTCCTTACAGGCGGAGCTGCATGCGCCGCAACCCACGCAGCGTGTGGCGTCGAAGAGAAGGCCCATACCCATGGGTTCTCCTGTCAATCAACTACCCTCGAGAGGAATTCCCGGGGTATTTGGTTGGTAGCATGCGCCCTGCATTTCGCATAGTCAACCCTTTGGTAGCAATTAAAAAATGACTCTGGCGCCACGATTAACGTAGGGCTCTCGCCGATTCAGAGCTCTCAAAAGATCACAGGGGAATCTGACATTCCCAGCCAGCCCAGCCAAGCTTGCCTAAGACTTTTTGCAATCGCCCTGTTTGCGGCAGTTCTTCATCCATCGGGTTGGCCCTGGGGCGGGACCCGCTGTCCCCTGAGGCCGCGTTGGCCTGATTATCTGGCCCAGGGAGCGGGTATTGATCACAACCACCCCGCCAAGGGAACCCGCTCCGCGCCCATAACCTGGACAAAAAAAGCGCCCCGCCGAGGCGGGGCGCTTGACACTCTGGCAACTCTCAACCACCCGCTGAGCGCGGATGGCTGATCGCTGACAGCTCCTTAATACATGTCTTCCATGCCGCCCATGCCGGGGCCGCCAGGGCCAGCGGGAGCCTTGGGCTCGGGGATCTCCGTGATGATGGCTTCGGTGGTCAGCATCATGGAGGCCACGGAAGCGGCATTGCGGAGGGCGGACTTGGTCACCTTGGCGGGATCGACCACACCAAAGGCCATCATGTCGCCGTAGACGTTGGTGGCGGCGTTGTAGCCGTGGTTGCCCTTGGACTCGCGGACGGTGTTGACGACCACGGAACCTTCGACGCCGGCGTTGTTGGCGATCTGGCGGAGGGGCTCTTCCAGGGACTTGCGGACGATATCAACGCCCGTGGCCTGGTCGCCGGTGACCTTCAGGTCGGCGAGCTTGAGCATGGAGCGGAGCAGCGCGACGCCGCCACCGGCCACGATGCCGTCCTCGACGGCGGCCTTGGTGGCATGCATGGCGTCTTCCACGCGGGCCTTCTTCTCCTTGAGCTCGGTCTCGGAGGCCGCGCCCACCTTGATGACGGCGACGCCACCCACGAGCTTGGCCAGACGCTCCTGGAGCTTTTCCTTGTCGTAGTCGCTGGTGGAGGTCTCCACCTGGGCGCGAATCTGCTTGACGCGGCCCTGGATGGCCTCGGTGCTGCCGGCGCCCTCGACGATGGTGGTGGTCTCCTTGTCGATGACGATCTTCTTGGCACTGCCCAGGTCGGCCAGGGTGAGGTTCTCAAGCTTGAGGCCCAGGTCCTCGCTGATGGCCTTGCCGCCGGTCAGGGTGGCGATGTCCTCGAGCATGGCCTTGCGACGGTCGCCGAAGCCGGGCGCCTTGACGGCGGCGACGTTCAGGGTGCCGCGGATCTTGTTCACCACGAGGGTGGCCAGCGCTTCGCCGTCCACGTCCTCGGCGATGATCAGCAGGGGGCGGCGGCTGTTGACGACCTGCTCCAGGAGGGGCAGGAGGTCGCGCATGTTCGAGACCTTCTTCTCGTAGGCGAGGATGTAGGGGTTCTCAAGCTCGACCTTCATCTGGTCGGGGTTGGTCACGAAGTAGGGGCTGAGGTAGCCACGGTCGAACTGCATGCCCTCGACCACGGTGAGCTCGGTCTCGCGGCCCTTGGCCTCCTCGACGGTGATGACGCCGTCCTTGCCGACCTTGGCCATGGCCTCGGCGATGATGCGGCCGATCTCTTCGTCGCCGTTGGCGGAGATGGTGCCGACCTGGGCGATGGCGTTGCCCTCGACAGGCTTCTTGATCTCGTCGATGGCCTTGACGACCGTCTCGACGGCGAGGTCGATGCCCTTCTTGATCTCCATGGTGTTGGCACCGCTCACGACGGCCTTGATGCCCTCGCGGTAGATGGCGCGGGCGAGCACGGTGGCGGTGGTGGTGCCATCACCGGCGACGTCGGAGGTCTTGGAGGCCACTTCGCGCACCAGCTGGGCGCCCATGTTCTCGTGGCGGTCCTTGAGCTCGATCTCCTTGGCGACGGTGACGCCGTCCTTGGTCATGAGAGGGGAGCCGAACTTCTTTTCGATGAGGACGTTGCGGCCCTTGGGGCCGAGGGTGACCTGCACCGCGTCGGCGAGCTTGTTCACGCCGCGCAGAATGGCCTGGCGGGCGTCTTCGGCATAGATGATGGACTTGGCCATGGGTATCTCCAGAGTTCTAGAAGTGTTTGGGATTCGAGTAGAGGCTTACGGCTGTCGGCTATCGGCTTTAGGCCATGATCGCCAGGATCTCGTCCTCGCGGACGATGACGTGGTCGATGCCGTCGATCTTCACTTCCGTGCCGCTGTACTTGCCGATCAGCACCTTCTGGCCGGCCTTGACGGACATCGGATTGCGGGTGCCGTTGTCGTTGATCTTGCCTTCACCGACGGCCACCACTTCGGCCTCCATGGGCTTCTCTTTGGCGGTGTCGGGGATGATGATGCCGCCCTTGACGGTTTCGGCGGGATCGACGCGCTTGAGCACAACGCGGTCGGAAAGGGGCTGGATGGCCATGGAACCTCCTGAGGTTGAAGAAAAGGGGACCGGTGGAGCTGTTAGCACTCACCAACAGTGAGTGCTAATTCTGGCATCCAGGGGAAACGGGGTCAAGACCAATTTCCCGAAGAGCTGCAAAACCTTATTGAAATGAGGAAGATTTTCTTCTTACTTGTAATAACTTCCGAAAGAACCGCGTCCTGCCAGAGAGGGTGTAGCCTCAAATCATGGAAACACTGGCAACCCTCCGCGACCTTCAAGCCACCCTGAGAGACCTGGGCACCATCCAGCGCGAGTTGTCAGCCCTGCCGCCCGATGTGGCCGTGCTGGACGGCAGAGTCAAGACCGCCGCCAAGTTCATGGCCGAGAAGACCAAGGCGCTGGAGACCGCCCAGCTGCAGATCCAGGCGAAAACCAAGGATCTGGCTGTGGCCCAGAAGGAGGAGGACCGGGCCCGCGAGGCCGTGAAGGCCACCAGCCAGAAGGTCCACTACGCCTCCGCCATTCGCGAGCTGGACGAGAAAGAGCGCGTCAAGGCCGGCATCGCCCGCCCCCTCAAGTCTCTGGAGGCCACCGTGCAGGTCCTCGAGAAGGCCCTGGCCGGGCTGGAAGCCGAGCGGTCCGCCGCCCAGGCCCAGTTCGACGAGCTCCATGCCATCTTCCTGGACGAACACGCCAACCAGGTGGAAGGCCGGAAGCTGCTGCAGACCAAGCAGGCCCAGCTGGAAGCCAAGCTGCCTCCCCTCGAGGTCGCCCGCTTCCACCGCATGGCCGCCGCCCGGCAGGGCCGGGTGGTCGTGCCCGTGGAGGGCGGCGCCTGCACCGGCTGCCGGGTCAAGCTGCGCGGCCCGCTCATGGCGGAGCTGAAGGAGGGCAAGACCCTCGTCGCCTGCGAGTCCTGCCAGCGGACCCTCTTCCTGCCGTGAGCCTGCAGGACCGGATCACCACGCTGCAGACCCGCATCCTGCGGGCCTGTGAGCTTGCCGGTCGCGATCCCGACACGGTCGAGCTGCTGCCGGTCTCCAAGCGGCAGCCCCTGGCGCTCATCCGTGAGGCCGCTGCCCTGGGCTTTCCGCGCTTCGGCGAGAACTACGTCCAGGAGGGCGAGGACAAGGCCCTGGCCGCTCCGGACCTGGCCTTCGTGCTGCTGGGGCCCCTGCAGCGCAACAAGGCCAAGCCCGCCCTCCTGCACTTCCGCGAGCTCCAGAGCCTCGATCGGCCAGACCTCGCCGAGCGCCTCCGCCGCCTCGCCGCAGAGCTGCAGGTGACCCGTCCGGTCTGGATCCAGGTGGACCTCTGGGACGAGACCACCAAGCTGGGCGGCTGCTCCGAGGCCGATCTCCCCGCCCTGTTCGAAGCCCTGGCGGGCGACCCCCGGCTACCCCTCAAGGGCCTCATGGCCATCCCGCCGCCCGACGAGGCGGCCGCCTTCGGGCAGCTGGCCGACCTGCGGGACCGCCTGCAGCAGGACCTGGGCCAGGCACTCCGCCTGAGCATGGGCATGAGCGGCGACCTCGAGGCGGCCATCGCCGCCGGCTCGGACCAGATCCGCATCGGCACGGCCTTCTTCGGCGAGCGCCGGACCTGACGCTGGCGCTGGAAGGGCGACGGGCTTAGCCTGCAGCCAGTGGGTAGTGAAGTTTCCCTGAAAGGAAGGGTGCCTTCGAGGCATCTCCAGGCAGCGGACCTGGTTTCCCCTCGGTCTTGCGGCTCCCCCTTCTCGGCCCACCCCTCCTGGAGGCACCATGCGCCCCGCCCTGCTCCTCGCCGCCATCCCCTCGCTCCTGCTCGCCCAGGAGACCGCCACCACCCTCAAGGACCAGAAGGCCCTGGCGGTGACCATCTACAACGACAACCTGGCCCTGGTGAAGGACACCCGGGAGGTGCGTCTGCCCAAGGGCACAGCCAGGCTGGCCTTCCAGGAGGTCTCCGCCCAGATCCGACCCGAGACCGCCTCCCTGCGGAACCTGACAGCCCCCCGGGACTTCTGGGTGGCCGAGCAGAACTTCGACTTCGACCTGCTGACGCCCCAGAAGCTGCTGGAGAAGTACGTGGGCGAGCAGGTGACGGTGGTGCGGACCCTCCCCGGGGCCGACGGGTCCGGTGCAAAGGAGGTCCGCGAGGACGCCACCGTCCTGGCCACCAACGCCGGCACCGTCCTGCAGTTCGCGGACCGCATCGAGACCAGCTTTCCGGGGCGCATCATCTTCCCCAAGGTGCCAGGCAACCTGCGGGCCCGCCCCACCCTGGTCATCAGCCTCCACAGCGGCATGGAGAAGGCCCAGCAGCTGGAGCTGAGCTATCTCACGGGCGGCCTCTCCTGGCGCGCCGACTATGTGGCGAACCTGGCGCCGGACGAGAAGACCCTGGACCTCAGCGGCTGGGTGACCCTCACCAACCAGAGCGGCGCCGCCTATCCCAACGCCACCCTGCAGCTGGTGGCGGGCGATGTGAACCGGGCCCGGCAGCGCCCCGAGCGCATGATGGAGCGCTCGGACATGGCCCGGCCCATGCTGGCCGCCGCGGCGCCGAAGATGGCCGAGGAGAGCCTGTTCGAGTACCACCTCTACACCCTGGATCGCCCCACCACCCTGGCGGTGAACCAGACCAAGCAGGTGGCCCTGCTCACCGCCAGCTCCGTGCCCGTGCGCAAGGACTACCTGCTCCAGGGCCAGAACTACTACTACTCCGGCAGCTACGGCGACCTTGGCGAGAAGCAGAAGGTCGGCGTCTTCCTCGAGTTCGACAACAAGGAGTCGAGCCGCCTGGGCATGCCCCTGCCCAAGGGCATCCTGCGGGTCTACAAGCGCGACAGCGAAGGCCGCGCCCAGTTCGTGGGCGAGGACAGCCTGGACCACACCCCCAAGAACGAGCTGGTCCGTCTGAAGCTGGGCGACGCCTTCGACGTCACCGCCCGGCGCAAGCAGACGGACTACAAGAGCCTCGGCCGCCAGGGCAAGTTCGGGTCCGTGCACGAGTCCGCCTTCCAGGTGGAGCTGAAGAACGCCAAGAAGGAGGCCGTCACCGTGAGCCTGCTGGAGCCCCTGCCCGGCGACTGGGAGGTGCTCCAGGAGAGCCACCCCCACACCAAGGAGGCCGCCGGCACCGCGAAGTACCGGGTCACCGTGCCCGCCGAAGGCAGCGCCACCCTGACCTACCGGGTCCGTGTGCGCTGGTAGCAGCGGACGCCGGTCCGGCTCGGGGAAATCCGCCATACTGAACGGCCATGCCCCTCCCCGCCCGCTTCCTCGCTCGTCTGCGGCGCCTGCCGCTGCGGCTGCGCGGGCGCCTGACGGGCGGCACGGAAGGGCAGCATCCCTCGCGGTTCAAGGGCGCGGGCCTCACCTTCGTGGAGAACCGCCCCTACGAGCCCGGGGATGACCCGCGCTACATCAACTGGCCCCTGACCGCTCGCACCGGCGAGCCCATCATGAAGCGCTTCGAGAGCAGCCGCGACCTGGTGCTGTGGCTGGTGGTGGATCCCTCGCCCTCGATGTTCCTGGGCGATCCCGTCTCGCCCCTGCGCTGGGCCATGGAGCTCTGCGGCGCGGCCTTCGCCACCCTGCAGGCCAGCGGCGACCGCCTGGGCCTGGTGGTGCCCGGCGATGGCCGCACCCCGGCCCTGCGCCTCGCCCCCAAGCGGGGACGCATCCACGGCCTGCGCCTCCTGGAGCTGCTGGCCGAGCGCGGGCCCTGCATCCCCACGGAGGCGGCCTGGCGAGAGGCCCTGGGCCACTGGGGCGAGCACGGCCGGGGCCACCGCCTGTGGCTCTTCAGCAACGGCGCCGGGCTGCAGGGCCTGGCCCCGCTGCTCAAGCCCCTGGCCACCCGCCACCGGGTGGTGTGGTTCCAGCCGGACGACCCCGGGGCCCGCGGGGCCATGACCTGGCCCGACCCCGGCTTTAGTGCCGCCGTCGAGCGCCAGCGCTGGGAGGTGCAGACCGACCCCGTGGTGAAGCTGAACGCCTGGCTGCGGGCGGGGGGCGCGTGAACGACGATCGGGTGGGTTCCCACGGCCGGCCGTTCTGGCTCGGATTCCGCTCGCGGAATCCGAGATGGGAAAAGATTGGGTTGGTGATGGTGGTGGTGGGGAGCTCGGTCGGTGCGGCGCCGGTCTGGAAGGCTCCGGCGGCGCTCAAGCTGGGGGAGCTGCAGGTGCTGGAGCTGGCTGAAGCTGATCCGCTGAAGCCCGCGCTGCCACGGCCCACGGTGGAGGACCGCCTGGGGCCGCTGCGCCTGCGGGCCATGGAGCCCCTGCCGGATGGCCGCGGCTGGCGGTTCCAGGTGCAGGCGCTCAGCCCTGGGCTGGCGGTGATCCCGGCCCTGGACCTCGGCAATGGCCAGCGCGCCCCGGAGCTGCGCCTGCCGGTGCCGCGCAGCATCCCCTACGGCGGGCCCTGGGTGGGCTTCGGCGGGGGTAATGAGGACCAGCTGCCGGCGATCCCCTTCCCCTGGGCCTGGGCCAGCCTGCTGCTCCTGCCCCCCCTGGGCCTGCTCGGCTGGGCCTGGCAGCGCTGGCGCCAGGGCTCGGGCGCGCGGCAGCTGCGCCATGCGGTCCACGGGTTCCGCCACCAGTGGCCCCCCGTGAATCGCGATCGCGCGACCCTGGACGCGGCCCACGGCCAGGGCCGGGACCTGCTGGCCGCGCGCTTCGGCGAGGCCGCCCGGGCCTGGGGTGCCTCCGAGTTCCAGGCGCAGCAGCTCGCCGTCTGGGAGCAGTGGTCCCGCAGTCTGGATGCCGCCCGCTTCGGCCGGGCGGAGCCGCCCTTCCCCTCTTCGGAGGAGCTGATCGCCGCCCTCCGTGTGGAACGGCCACGCGGGCAGGGGGGCGGATGATCACCCTGCGCCATCCCCTGCTGCTGCTGGCAGCGGTGCCCCTGCTGATCTGGGCCTGGCGGGTGGTCTACCGCTGGGGCATCCCCGCCTCGCGGCCCTCCAGCCGCCTGGCCCGGTACACCTCCCACTGGCTGCCGGTGCTGCTGGCCCTGGCCCTGGGCCTCGCCGCCGCCGGCCCCGAGTGGCGCACCCCCCTGCGGGGCAGGGCCCCCGTGGTGGACTTCGCCGTGGTGCTGGACGGCAGCAGCAGCATGAAGATCCTGGACCGGCCCGACGAGGACCGCTGGCACGCGGCCCGGCGGCTGCTGGCCCAGTTCGTCCTGCGCCGCCCGGATGACCGCTTCGCCCTCATCCTGTTCAGCGCGCACCCGGTCACCCTGAGCCCGCTCACCACGGACCACCTGCGGCTGCTCCGGATGCTGGCCCGCCTCGACCTCGACAGCCGCGATGACGGCACTGCCATTGGCTCGGCGCTGATGACTGCCGTGCGGCGGCTGGAGGACAGCCCCGCCCGCAGCCGCGTGATCCTGCTCATCACGGACGGCGTCCAGAACCGGGGCCGGGTCACGCCCACAGAAGCCGCCGAGGAGGCCCGCCGCAACGGCATCCGCATCCACGCCGTGGCGCTGGGCGCTGGCGGCGAGAGCCTCGTGCCCCTCGAAGGCGGCGGCTTCGCACGGCTGCACGTGGAAGTGGACCACACCACGCTGAAGGAGGTCGCCAGCCTCACCGGCGGCGAGGCCTTCAGCGCCGAGGATCCCGGAGGCCTGGCCCGCAGCCTCGCCGCCGTGGACCAGCTGGAGAAGACCCTCCTGCCCGTGGATCCGCCCACGGAAGGACAGCCTCTGGCCGGCTGGTGCCTGCTGGCCGCGGCCCTGCTGGCCCTGCCCCTGGCCGCCGACCTCGCCTTCAAGCGCGGCCGACGCCGGCCCGCCTGGGTGGGGGGCCCATGAGCCTGCCCTTCTCCCATCCCTGGGTGCTGCTGCCCGCCGCCCTGCTGATCCTGCTCATCCTGGCTCTGGCCCTGCGCGCCCACCTGCGGCCGGGCCTGGGCGTCCAGGTGGTGGGGCAGCGGCCCCTCTGGCAGGGCCTGGGGCTGGCGCTCCTCGCGGCGGGCCTCGGCGTCGGCCTGGCGGAACCCCGCTGGGGCCTGCCCGAGTTCCCGCGCCTCACCGTGCACGTGGTGCTGGATGCCAGCCGCTCCATGGCGGTGACCGATGTGGATGGGCGCAGCCGCTGGGACGCCGCGGTGGCGGCCCTGGACCGCCTCTGGTCCCGCCCGGAGCCCGGGCTGCGCTGGAGCCTCGACCTGCTCACCGGGGACGCGATTCCGGTGCTGCCTCCCGGCGAGGACCGCACCGTGCTGCGGGAGGCCCTGCGGGCGGTGACCCCTGGCGATGTGGGCGCTCCAGGTACCAGCCTGGGCCGGGGCCTGCCCCAGGTGGCGGCCCAGGTGGACCGCGACGCGCCCGCCGTCCTGCTGCTGCTCAGCGATGGCGAAGAGACCTGGGAGGAACCCGAAGCGGCCCTGCAGCGGGCGGTGGAGCCCCTGAAGCTGGCCCGGCTGCCGGTCTGCGTGCTTGCCTTCGGGGATGGACACTCCCACGCCGTGCCGCCCCGGGCCGGGGCCGAGGCCTCGAGCCAGGAGCCCGCCGTCAGCATCGCGCATCCGGAGTACCTGGCGCGCCTCGCCCAAGCCACGGGCGGCCAAGTGTTCAAGGACGGGGAAGCCGCCGCCGCGGGGCTCCAGGCCCTGGCCGCCGGTCACGCCCCCCTGCCCGCCCGGCGCAGCCTCCAGCCGGCCCACCCGGAGGTCGGAGCCTGGCTCGCCCTGGCGGGGCTGGCGCTGTGGCTGGCCTTCGCCGGAAAGCCCTTGGCCCGGTGGCGGCCCATCCTGCTCCTCGTGCTGGCCTGCGCGGCGCCCAGCCTGCGGGCCCAGGACCGCGGCCTCCCGGCCTGGACCCCGCCCGGCGTCCGGGCCTGGCTGGCGCAGCGGGCCATCGAGGGCGGGGACCTGCCTGGGGCCCGCCGCTGGCGACCCGCGGATGCCCGGCCCAGCCACCTCCTGCTCGCCGCCCACATCGACCTGCGCACGGGCTTCCCCGAGGATGCCCTCAAGGCCCTGACCCCCCTGGTGGGCCAGGGCAGCCCCCGGCCGCTGCCCGCCTGGCGCGCTCCCGCGCTGCTGCTGGCGGCCCGAGCCCACCGGGAAGCCCAGCGGCCCGAGGAGGCCCGACTGCTGCTGGAGCGCCTGCTGCTGGAGCAGCCGGGCCAGCCCGAGGCCATCCATGACCTGCAGACCCTGGTCCAGGACGCCTCTCCGCCGCCCCCACCCAACCCCCGGAAGCCGCCCCCTCCGCCCCCGCCGCGCCCCAGCATGGGCGCCCAGCAAGACGAGCTGGAAGGCCTCAAGCAGCGCCTGCCGAAGCCGCCGAAGACGTCGGGTGGCGTGAAGGACGTGTGAGGGGGCTTTCAGCGGTCATTCATCAAAAGAGAGAACGGCGGCCCAAGGCCGCCGTTCTCTCTCAGCAAACCGCCAGCAACTACTTCAACCACCCCGCAAACTCGGCGCCGTTCCGGAAGGCGCCCACCTGGCGGCGGACTTCCTTGCCCTCGGCATCGAGGATGATCATGGTCGGGTAGGCATTCAGCCGGAACTGCTCGGCCAGCTTGGTACCCTCGGCGACCGGCGTGCGGTCCCGCTTCTCCACCAGGGCGGAGTAGGGCACGTACTTGGCCAGGGCCGCCTGGGCCTCGGCCGTGGGGAAGACGTTCTTCTGGAGGTGCAGGCAGGGGCCGCACCACTCGGTCCAGAGGTCCATGAAGATGAGCTTCTTCTCGGCCTTGGCCCGCTTCAGGGCGGACTGGTAGTCATGCTCCCACTTCACGGCGCCCTGGGCGGACAGCGAAGCGGCAACGAGGAGCAGAGAGGCGAGGATCTTCATGCAGAAACTCCAGGAGGGCGGTCGGGCCGCAGTGCGTTGGATGGGTCCAGGGAGACTTTTGTTCCAGGCTTCAGAATACCCGAAGGCTGTCCGCTCTCAGACCTGGACTAATCCACAGCCCCCCCGCCCCGTAATCCCATACGACCCGGCCAGTGCCGAGGCCCGTTCCCAACAAGGAGGTCCCATGCGAGCCATCATGCTTCCCCTGGCCCTGGTGGCCACCCTCAGCTTCCCGTTGGCAGCCCAGACCGCTAGGTTCATCAAGGTCGACATCGTCTCCAAGACCATGATGCAGCATGCCAAGCACAAGGGCGTGGACGGCCCCACCGAGGTCCACATCCGCATGCCCATCAGCCTGGCCAGTGGAGTGCTGGACATGGCCGGCGACGGCGAGATCAAGGTCCATGGCAAGACCCGCAAGGGCCTGAAGCCGGACCAGCTCCAGAAGCTGCTGGCCGACTCGAAGCCCGGCGACATGCTGCTGGAAGTCACCACGGACAAGGGCGATCACATCCGCGTCACCGTCGAGTAGCCGGGAGCCCGGTCCGTGCACCCCAAGCCCCGCACCCGCGGGGCTTTTT
>JAAXXS010000061.1 GCA_013334395.1 Holophagaceae bacterium
CGCTCCACAGCCTCCATGCTGCGCAGCTGCGACTTGCCGTCCTGGCCCACCTGCCGCAGCTGGTAGGTCACCTCGCCGTAGCCCGCCACGAAGAGGCCCACCAGGGGGCTGAGGGCGAACTTCTCCACCTGCTGCTTGAACTCCCGCCAGTCCGTGGCGCGCTTGAAGGCGCCCCGGAACTGCTCGGACACGCTGCGGCAGCGCTGGTAGAGCAGCGCCTTGCGGATGATCACCACCCAGCTCAGGAGCGAGAAGGTGACCAGGATGACCATGACCACCTTGGCGACTGGACCCGCATGGAGCATGACTTCCAGGAGGTTGACCTCGTTGCCCGTGGGTGCCGCCAGAATCGCCATGCTGTCTCCGTGGCGTCATGATACCAACCTGAACGCGATACACTCGACAGGTTTGCGAAGGGGTCGTCATGCAGGTGCTGGTGATTGGTTCGGGATATGTGGGGCTGGTGGCCGCCGCGTGCTTCGCGGAGGCGGGTCACCGCATCCTCGGCGTGGACGTGGACGCCGCCAAGGTGGCCACCCTGGCCCGGGGCGAGTCGCCCATCTTCGAGCCCGGCCTCGACGAGCTGCTGCAGAAGCACCTGGCCTCGGGCGCCCTGAGCTTCACCACGGACCTCAGCGCCGGCATCGCCGACGCCGACGCCGCCTTCATCTGCGTGGGCACCCCCCAGAGCGAAGACGGCAGTGCCGATATGAAATACGTATTGGCGGTGGCGGGCCAGCTGGGCGACGCCCTGGCCCTGCGCGCCAAGGATGCGAAGCCCCTGGTGGTGGTGGACAAGAGCACCGTCCCCGTGGGCACCGCCGCCCGGGTCCACGCGGAGATCGCCGCCCGCACGGACCGGGCCTTCGAGGTGGTGAGCAACCCCGAGTTCCTGCGCGAGGGTTCGGCCCTCGGCGACTTCCTGGTGCCTGACCGCGTGGTGGTGGGCTGCCGCACGGACCATGCCGAGGCCGTCATGAAGGGGCTCTACCAGTCCTTCCTGGACCGCAGCGGCGGCAAGTGGTTCCGCATGGATCCCCCTAGCGCCGAGCTCACCAAGTACGCCGCCAACGCCATGCTGGCCCTGCGCATCAGCTTCATCAATGAAGTGGCCAACCTCGCCGAGTCTGTAGGTGCGGACATCGACCACGTGAAGGTCGCCATCGGCGCCGACCACCGGATCGGCCCCGCATTCCTAAACCCGGGCCCCGGCTTTGGCGGGAGCTGCTTTCCCAAGGACCTCCAGGCCCTCTTGAAGGTCGGACGGGAACAGGGCATCCACCTCATGAGTCTCGAATCGACCGTCGAAGCCAACCGCCACCAGAAGCAGGTGCTGCTGCGCAAGGTGAAGGCCTACTTCGGTGTGAAGTCCGGTGTGCCCGCCCCGCTCCAGGGCCGCCGCTTCGCCCTCTGGGGCCTGGCCTTCAAGGCGGACACCGATGATATCCGCGAGAGCATGGCCCTGGAGCTCATCGAAGGGCTCGTGAACCTGGGCGCCGAGGTGGTGGTGCACGACTTCGCCGCCATGGATGCAGTGAAGGCCCGCATCGGCGACAAGGTGCGCTACGCCGCCACGCCGCTGGAAGCCTGCGAGGGCGCCGACGCGCTGCTCATCGCCACCGAGTGGACCGACTACCGCAAGGCGGACCTCGAAGCCGTGGGCAGGGCCCTCAAGGCCCGCCGCATCTTCGATGGCCGCAACCTCTTCCGCCCCGAAGCCATGGAGGCCGCGGGCTGGACCTACCACTCCCTGGGCCGCCGGGCCGTGGAAGGGCCCTGATCCGCACCTGGCTGAGAAAAGTGGCCTTGCCTCGAGCCTTCCCCGGCAAGCCATGCTTAGAATGGACCCAGGCCCCTTCCGCCCCCCTGCGCTGAAGCCGCCGCCCCCCTGAACCGGCACCACCCGATACGGAGACACCATGGGCAACCTCGGAATGATGGAGATCCTGCTGATCGGCATCGCGCTGCTGATCTTCTTTGGCCCCTCGCGCCTGCCGGAGCTCGGCAAGAGCCTGGGCAAGGGCATCCAGGAGTTCAAGAAGGCCAGCCGTGAGCTGACGGATGCCGTGAAGGATGACGTCACCACGGACAAGGAGAAGGACAAGGAACAGGACAAGAAGTAGGCCGCGGCCCTTCCGTCCCAGGCCCCCCGGGGCCTCTCCCTTGCAGCGACCCGCACCCCGAGGACCATGGCGCTTCCGGACACCCCGCCCGACAAGATGAGCTTCTGGGAGCACCTCCAGGAGCTGCGCATCCGCATCGTGCGGTCCCTGCTCATCGTGGCAGTGGGCTTCGCGGTCACCTACGCCTTCCGCTTCAAGCTCTGGGCCCTGGCCCAGAAGCCCTTCCTCGAGGCCATGGCCCGGCAGACGCACAAGCCCGTCGCGAGCCTGGATCCCTTCGCCTTCACGGACCTCACCGAGCCCTTCTTCAGCATGATGCGGCTCTCGCTGTGGGCCGCCGCGCTGCTCGTCGCGCCCTTCCTGTTCTATCAGCTCTGGGCCTTCATCCGGCCCGGCCTGCTGCCGAAGGAGCGCCGTCTGGTCATCCCCTTCGTGGTCGTGACCTCGGGCTGCTTCCTCGGGGGCGCCACCTTCGCCTACTACCAGGCCTTCAAGTTCCTGGGCGACATCCTCTTCCAGGAGGCGGCCTCCGCGGGCCTGCGGGCCAACCTGCACGTCTCGGACTACCTGGACCTGTTCATCTCCACCCTGCTCATCACCGGCATCATGTTCGAGCTGCCGGTGCTGTTCTTCTTCCTGGCCAAGTTCCGCATCGTGACCGCGCGCCTGATGCTGAGGTACTGGCGCCACGCCACCATGTCCATCCTGATCTTCAGCGCCTTCTTCACCCCCGGCGATGTGGTGGTGACCACCATCTTCTTCAGCGTGGTGCTGCTGGGCCTCTACTTCATCTCCATCCTCGTGGCCTGGGCCGCCGAGCCCAGACAGCCGAAGTAGGCTGGGCTGACCTCAGAGCCCCTCGAGGTCATCCAGGCACTGCGCCACGGCGCGGTTGGGCTCGGGCGCCTTGGACAGAGACTCTCGCTCTGCGGAGCTGGCCATGAGGAGCCGGAGTGCCTCCTCCAGGCGCGAGGGGAAGCCCTCGCCCTGCTCCAGCAGCCGGGCCCGGCCTTCGGCGGCCATGGCCTGGGCGTTCATGCGCTGGTGATCGTTGGCGCTGGTGGGGAGCGGCACCAGGAGGGCGCCCCGCCCCGCGGCCTTGAGCTCCGCGCAGGTGCTGGCGCCGGCGCGGCTGAGCACCAGGCCGGCGGACTCCATGACTTCGGCCATGCCGGAGATGAAGGCGACCAGGTCGTGGCGAGCGTGCCGGGGGCGATCCTGCAGCCGTTCCATCTCCGCGGGCCCAACCTGGTGGAGGATCTCCCAGTCCGGCAGGGCGGCCAGCAGGGCCGGAGCGACCTCCAGGAGCGCCTCGTTGACGGACCGCGCCCCGCCGCTGCCGCCCAGCACCAGCAGCCGGAAGGGGGCCGCAAGGTCCTCTGCCGGGTGGAACGCGCGAAGAAAGGCGTCCCGGACCGGGGTGCCCACCACGCGGCAGTCGGCGCCCGGCAGCAGGGGGCGCACGGCCTCCATGCCGCACCAGACCCGCTGCGCCTTGGGCGCCACCAGCTTCACCAGGGCCCCGGGGGCCGCGTTGCTCTCGTGCAGGAAGAAGGGAATGCCCAGGGCGCGAGCGGCCAGCAGGGCCGGGGCGGCGCCATAGCCGCCGGTGCCGAGCACGGCCCAGGGCCGCTGCTGCCGCCACAGGACCTTCAGCTCACGAACCGCCCGCCACAGCTTCCAGAGGGAGCGGCCCACCCGCAGCGGGGAGCGCCCCACGATCCCCTCGACGTCCAGCAGCAGGTGAGGCCAGGGACTGCCCGGCAGCTCCCGGGCCTCGATGCCCCGGCAGGCTCCAACGAAGGCGACCGGCCGCTGGGGCCACCGCGCCCGGGCCCCTTCCGCCAGGGCGATGGCCGGGAAGAAATGACCCCCGGTCCCGCCCCCGGTGAGGACGAGTGCATCCTGGAAGTTCGGCGTGGCCTCGCGCATGCTCCGTTCACCTTACCCGAGGAGGAAGAACCCTACCCGAAGGCAAGCATGCCTGGGGGGTAAATGCCTGCAAAAACGAACCAGGGAAGCCCCCAGTCAGGATAAACTCTACCTTGGGGTCGGCCATTCGCCGACCTGTCTTATGACGCATCAGGGAGCGCCCATGAAGATCCTCGTCGCCCTCAAACAGGTCCCCGACACCGAGAGCCGGATTAAGGTCGCAGCGGACGGCCGCTCGCTCGATCCCGCTGACGTGAAGTGGATCACCAGCCCCTACGATGAGTACGCGCTGGAAGAGGCCATCCGCATCAAGGAAGCCAAGGGCGCGGAAGTGGTGGCCCTGTCCGTCGGCACCGATGCCGCCAAGGACGTGCTCAAGAACGCCCTCGCGCTGGGTGCGGACACCGCGGTGCTGCTCAAGGGCGATGGCCAGGGTGATGCCTTCGCCGTGGCCCAGATGATCGCGGCCTATGTCAAGGACAAGGGCTTCGACCTGATCCTCTGCGGCAACAAGGGCCTCGGCGGCGACAATGCGGCCATGGGTCCCATGCTGGCGGAGCTGCTCGGCGTGGCCCAGGCCAACGTGGTCGTGAAGCTCGAGCTCGGTGACGGCACCTTCAGCGCCGAGCGCGAGACCGACGGCGGCTCCGAGCTCGTGGTCGGCGCCCTGCCCGCGGTGATCACCGCCCAGAAGGGCCTCAACGAGCCCCGCTACGCCAGCCTCAAGGGCATCATGGCCGCCAAGAAGAAGACCATCGAAGAGCTGGACGCGGCCCCGGCCGTGGCCGGCGCCCAGGTCAGCGCCCTGGCCCTGCCCCCGGAGCGTCCCGCCGGCCGCAAGCTGGAAGGCGAACCCGCCGCCCAGGCCCAGGCTCTGCTCCAGGCCCTCAAGGATGAAGCCAAGGTCTTCTAGCCTTCCCGACTTCCGACTCGAAAGGACGACTCCATGATTCTCGTATTCTGCGAACTGAAGGATGGCCAGCTCCGCAAGCCCAGCGCTGAGGCCCTGAGCGAAGGCCGCCGCCTGGCGGACGCCAGCGGCAAGCAGCTGGGCGCCCTCTTCGTCGGCGCCTCCTGCGCCGGCGCCGCCGACGCCGCCAAGTATGGCGCCGACGCGATCCTCACCGCCGAGGGCGGCACCCTGGCTTCCTACTCCAGTGACGCCTTCGCCCAGGTTGTGGCGGACGCGGTCAAGGCCAAGGGCGCCACCGTGCTGCTCGCCGCCGCCACCGCCGTGGGCAAGGACGTGGCGCCCCGCGCCGCCGCCCGACTGGCTGCCGGCTACGCCTCGGATGTCACCGGTCTCTCCATGGTGGACGGCAAGCTCCAGGCCGTGCGCCCGGTCTACGCCGGCAAGGCCTTCGCCACCACCAGCTTCGCCAGCGCGGTCCAGGTGGCCACCACCCGTCCCAACGTCTTCCCCGCCGCCGAGAAGGCTGGCGCAGGCGCCGCGGAAGCCCTGGCGACCCCCACGGGCGACTTCAAGTCCGTGGTCAAGGAGATCCTGGCCAAGGCCGGCGGCAAGGTGGACCTGAGCGAAGCCAATGTCATCGTGAGCGGTGGCCGCGGCATGAAGGACGGGGCCAACTTCAAGCTCCTGGAAGACTTCGCCGACGCCATCGGCGGCGTGGTGGGCGCGTCCCGCGCGGCCGTGGACGCGGGCTGGGGCCTGCCCCACAGCATGCAGGTGGGCCAGACCGGCAAGGTCGTCAGCCCCACCCTCTACATCGCCTGCGGCATCAGCGGCGCCATCCAGCACATCGCCGGCATGAGCGGCTCGAAGTTCATCGTCGCCATCAACAAGGACCCCGAGGCCCCCATCTTCAAGCTGGCCAGCTACGGGATCGTGGGGGATCTGTTCGAAGTCGTCCCCGAACTCACCAAGGCCGCGAAGGCCATGGGGATTGGTTCCAACTAGATTCTGTTCCCATCTCCAAAAACGAGGCCCGGCAGCTGCCGGCCTCGTTTTTGGAGCGGGCCTAAACCCCAAACTGCCTCAAATGATGATCCAGATGCTTGTACATCAGGATGCCCCACTCGTGGCCCTGGAGCTGGCCGAAGAAGGGGTGGGTGAACTGGGCGGCACGCTCGGGGCCGCGCTGGACGAAGCGGTCGATGAGGGTGGCCAGGCGGGTGCGCTCCACGTCGAAGTCCCGGGCCCCTTTCACCACGTAGCTTGGGTCCGTGGGCACCTTTCGCAGGAAGGGCTGTTCACCGAAGACTCGGCCCCGGAGAAAGGGGGTCATGAGCTTCCCGAGGAAGACCTGTTGCATGGGCCGGTCCCCGGTGCCCACCTCCAGGCCGATGGCGCAGTGCAGCAGCATCTGGGCTGGCTCCATGGTGCCCCAGCGACGTGGGGTGCCCGGCTCCAACTCAGCCAGACGCACCGACAGGGACTCCCGGTCAGACGGGGTGAAGAGTGAGTTCATGGGCTGGCTCCTGAAGCTTGCGCCAGGCCTAGGTTACAGCGGCTCGAAGCCTTCGTCGCGGAGGAAGTCCCGGGCGTCCTCGGGATCGCCGAAGCGCGCAACAACGGTATCGCCTTCGTTGGCGTCGCCATCCAGCGCATCGAGGCTGTTGCGTTCGCGGATGATGCAGGAGCCGCCGATCTCATCCAGGGCGAACTGCACCAGCTCCCGCAGGCAGCCGTGCTCATCCTGCCAGACCTCGACATGTAGGTCGGTTCCCATGGCCTCACCTCCGGACTTCATCCTGCAGAGGAGAAGTTAAGTCTTTTCGAAGAAGAGCACCACCATGCCAAACCCCACCCGGTCTCCGGGCTTGAGCTCGCGGGGCTCGCCCGGCAGGATGCGCTCGCCGCGCACAAAGGTGCCGTTGGCGACGCCGGGCTCCTCCAGCAGGAAGTAGTGGCCATGTTCACAGAGGATGCGGGCGTGGCGACGGGAGACACTCAGATTGTGGTCCTCCTCCGTCAGGTCGATGTCGGGATGCACCCCCGTGGTGGGGTCGAAACGCCCGATGAGGGAGCCGTGGGAGAGGATGGGATGGGGCTTGCCGCTGAGCACCGAGACCAGGCTGGCCACGGGCCCGCCTGCAGGGGCCTTGGCGGGACGCCGAGAGTCCATGGCCTCGACGCGCTCGCCGAGCTCCCGGTGGCGCTGGACGAGGCGCTGCATCATCTTCACGGACACTTCCGGGTTCTGCCGGATCATGCGCAGGAACGTGCCCCGGTTGATGGCGATCAGGTCCGAGTCCTCCAGGGCCAGCACCGTGTGCTGCCGCGGCAGGGCCTCGAGGAGGCTGCCCTCGCCGAAGAAGTCCCCCTTGACGAGCTCCTCGGCCCAGTCACCGGTGGGTTCCTCGGAGACGTAGAGGCGCACCCGGCCCGAGAGGATCACATACATCTGCTGGGCCATCTCCCCCTTGCGGAAGATGATCTCCCCCTCGCGGAAGCGCAGCTTGCTCTGATCGATGAAGCTGGGTTCGGCCATCGGGGTCCCGGAGATGGTCCTAGGTTACCCCAGGGTCAAGCCTGGAGGAACTTCGCCGAGAGAGATCTCACCGGAAGCTGCAAGCCAGGAGATCCTCGAGAATCCTGGCCTCGGCAGGGGAAAACCCGTCCAGGTGCGTGCTGTCCAGATCCAGGACCGCCACGACCCGACCCCCAACCCTGACGGGAATCACCAGTTCGCTGCGGGTCGCCCCGTCGCAGGCGATGTGCCCCGGGAAGGCGTGGACATCGGGCACCAGCTGGGTGGCGCCGGTCCGGGCGCAGGCCCCACAGACCCCCTTGTCGAAGGGGATGCGCAGGCAGCCCATGCCTCCCTGGTAGGGTCCGACCGCCAGCAGGGACTCCTCCACCCGCCGATAGAAGCCGCACCAGTTGGCCTGGACGAGGGTCTCCCACAGCAGGCAGGCGAGGGTGGCCTCAAGCGCCACCTCGTCGGTCTCGCCTTCCACGGCGGCCCGGATCTGGGGCAGGGCCAGCTGGAGCCGCGCCACCCGATCGGCCTCGGTCAGCAGGGTGCCCCGGGCCACTTTCGCGAGCAGGATGCCTTCGCTCATCATTCCTCCGCTACCTGCCTGGATTCGTCGTGACCTCGTCGGGGTTTGGTTGGACACTCTAGTCCATGTCCATTCTGCGCTACCTGGCGGCCCCGCTGGCACCCCTCTACGGGGCGGTGGTGCGCGCGCGGAACCGGAGCTTCGACGCCCATCCCGAGCGGGCCGCCCGGGTGGCCCCTCCCGTGATCTCCGTGGGCAACCTCAGCGCGGGGGGTACGGGCAAGACGCCGCTCACGCTGTTCCTTGCGAAGGAGCTGGAGGCTGCGGGCTGGACCAACGCCGTGCTGTCCCGGGGCTACGGCGGACGCCGGCCCGTGGATCCCATGAGCGTCGAGCCGGATTCGAATCCCCGCCAGACCGGGGACGAGCCGCTGCTCATGGCCCAGGCGCTCGGGCCCCACCGCGTGGTGGTGGGCCGGCAGCGCCATGCCGCGGCCCTTCGCGCCCTCTCCCAGCGGCCGGACCTGCGCTGCCTGCTGCTGGATGACGGCTTCCAGCACCGGGCGCTGCACCGCGACCTGGACCTGCTGGTGCTCGACGGCGTCCGCACCTGGGGCGACGGGAGGATGCTGCCCATGGGCGACCTGCGCGAGCCCCAGGAGAGCGCCCGGCGGGCCCACGCTCTGGTGGTGACCCGGGCTGCCCGGGTGCAGGACCGGGACCGCATCGAGGCCTGGTGGTCCCGCCACGGCTCTGGCGGGCCGATTTTCTGGGTGGATTTCACCCTCGGCGCCCTTCGCCGCTGGGAAACCGGGGAGATCGCTCCCCTGCCGCTCCCGGACCAGGGCCCTGCCTTCGCCTGGTGCGGTTTGGGCCACCCCGAGGCCTTCTATGCCGACCTGCTGCTGGCGGGCCAGCCCTGGTGCGGATCTCAGAGCTTCCCCGATCACCGTGGGCCAACCCCCGCAGAGCTGCAGCGGATGCAGGTCCGGGCCCGTTCCGAAGCGGCGGGCTGGCTGGTGTGCACCGAGAAGGACGCTGTAAAACTGGGCCCGGAGCATGCCCGCTGCTTGGGGCTGCCGCTCTATGTAGCAGAGCAGAAAGTCGTAAATGGGGATGCCCTCCGGGACTGGATCCTGGCCAGACTCAGTGAGCATCAACGACCTGCTTGTAATTAAATCGCCGCCCTTCCCTGCGCGCTCAATGGAGGCTATTCTGACCTTCGACATCCCCTATTCATTCAACTGTTTCTCAGGAGGAAACGATGTTCAGGCAGACCCTTTGCGGACTGCTCCTGGTGGCGGCTTCGGGCGCCCAGGCAGCTGATACGGTCAAGATCGCCCTCACCGGCCCCTTCAGTGGCGGCTCTGCCCCCATGGGCACCTCCGCGCGGGACGGCTCCAAGCTGGCCATCGCCGAGATTAATGCCGCCGGCGGCATCCAGGTGGGCAGCAAGAAGATGAAGATCGAGATCATCGAGCGCGATGACGAGGCCAAGAACGAGCGTGGCGCCCTCATCGCCCAGGAGCTGGCCGCCATGAGCGACCTCTCCGGCGTCATCGGCACCGTGAACACCGGCGTCTGCCTCGCGGGCGACAAGCACCTGCAGGAGAAGGGCATCACCAAGATCATCTGCCCGGCTGCGGGCTCCGCCTCCATGACGCAGTGGGCCAATAAGCCCGACAAGCCCGGCGTAAAGGACAACTCCATCTTCCGCTTCGCGGCCTACGACGGCATCCAGGCGGCCATGGTGGTGGAAGAGGCCACCAACCGGAAGTTCACCAAGGTGGCCGTCATTTTCGACTCCACCAACTACGGCGTCTCCGGGCGCGACGACATGCTGGACCAGATCAAGAAGCAGGGCAACAAGCTGACCGTGGTGGCCCAGGAGAAATTCAACATCGGTGACAAGGACATGACCGCCCAGCTGCTGCGGGCCAAGTCTGCGGGGGCCGAGGCCATCCTGATCTGGGCCATCGGTCCTGAGCTGGCCGCCGTGTCCAACGGCGAGGCCAAGATCGGCATGAAGGCCCCCCTCATCGGAGGCTGGACGCTCTCCATGTCCAACTACATCGACAATGCGGGCAAGAACGGCAACGGCACCCTCATGCCCCAGACCTTCATCGAGGAGGCCATCACGCCCAAGGCCAAGAGCTTCATCGACGGCTACCACAAGGCCTACAAGGTGGACCGCATCCCCTCCGCCGTGGCCGCAGCCCAGGGCTATGACGCGCTCTACATCCTGGCTGCCGCCATCAAGCAGGCCGGCACCACGGACACCAAGAAGATCAAGGAAGCCCTGGAAGACCTGAAGGAGCCCGTGAAGGGCGTCATCGCCACCTGGAGCCACCCCTACACCAAGTGGGATCCCGCGGATGTCACCACCCACGAGGCCTTCCGCCGCGAGCAGGTGGTCATGGGCATGGTGAAGGATGGCCGCGTGGTCTTCGGCAACGATGCCGACCGCGCCCGCCTCATCAAGTCCGCAACCACCGTCACGCCCGCCAAGGTCACCAAGACCAAGAAGAAGTAGGCGGCGCACCAACCAACCCGGGGGGCTTCGGCCCCCCGCTTTTTCCCTCTCTTCCAGAGACAGGCTTGCCATGAACGCAGCGATCATCGGACAGATGGCTGTCAGCGGCGCGCTGATGGGGCTGGTCTATGCCCTCATCGCCTACGGCTTTCAGCTCACCTTCGCCACCAGCAAGAGCATCAACTTCGGCCAGGGCGAGCTGGTGATGATCTCCGCCTTCTTCAGCCTCACCCTCACCAACCTGGGGTTCCCCTACTGGGCCATGGTGCCCGGCGGGCTGCTCTTCGGGGCGCTGATGGGCCTGGTGGTGGAGCGCGGCGGCGTGCGGCTGGCCCTGGAGCAGAAGAGCGAAGGCTGGATCCTGCTCAGCATCATCATCGGCCTGTTCTTCTTCTCAGCGGCCGAGAACATCTGGGGCCGGGATGACCGCCCCTTCCCCACACCGATCTCTGCTGATCCCATCCACATCCTGGGCGTGGACATCACCCGCCTGGAGCTCTCGGTCGCCGTGGGCGTGTTCGCCATCATGGGCCTGATCGAGCTCTTCAAGCGCCGCACCCTGCTGGGCAAGGCCTTCGAGGCCGTCTCGGCGGACCGCGACGCGGCCGAGCTCATGGGCATCTCCTCCACCCGCACCGTCATGCTCTCCTACGGCCTGTCCGGCTCCGTGGCGGCGCTGGCGGGCATCCTGGTCTCCCCCATCACGACCGTCGGTCCGACCATGGCCTCGGCGCTCATCCTGAAGGCCTTCTCCGTGGCCGTGGTCGCCGGCCTTGACTCGGGCTTCGGCGTGGTGCTCGTGGGCATGTTCCTGGGCGTCCTGGAGAGCCTCGCCAGCTTCTACCTGGGCAGCGGCTGGCGCGAGGCTCCCGGCCTCATCCTGCTGATCCTGGCCCTCGCCCTGCGACCGAACGGCGTGTTCGGCAAAGCCACGATTCGCAAGGTCTGAGGAGACTACGATGAAACGCATCCTCCTCCTCCGCGGCGCCGAGCTCATCGTCTTCGCCCTCCTCGCCACGATCCCGCTCCTGGTGGTGAACCCCTACGCCCTGGGCCTGCTCACGCTGCTGGCCATCTACGGCATCCTCCTCATCGGCCTGGACGTCACCGTGGGCTACCTGGGCCAGGTGAACCTCGCCCACGTGGCCTTCCTGGGCCTGGGCGCCTACACTGCGGGCCTGGTGGTCACCAAGCTGGGCATGGGCATGGTGCCCGCGCTGCTGGCCGCCACCCTGGTGGGCCTGGTGCTGGGCGGCCTGCTGGCCCTGCCCGCCCTGCGCCTGGAGGGCCCCCAGTTCGCCCTGGCCACGCTCAGCTTCGCGGCCCTCAGCACCACCGCCCTGAACGAGCTGGAAGCCCTCACGGGCGGCGCCCAGGGCCTCAGCCTGTCGCGGCCGCCCATCCTCGGTCACGCGCTGACCCCGCCCCTCTTCTACTGGCTCTGCATGGTGCTGCTGGCCGTGGTGTGGATGCTCATGCGGAACCTGCTGGCCTCCCAGTGGGGCCGGGCCTTCGAAGCCCTGCGGGACAGCCCCATCGCCACGGATGCCATGGGTGTGGGTACCTACAAGCACAAAGTGCTGGCCTTCGCCCTGGGTTCCAGCCTCGGCGGCCTCGCCGGGGGCCTCTATGCCTTCAACTTCCAGTACCTCCAGCCCCAGAGCTTCACCTACGACCTGATGATCATCCTGCTTCTGGGGGTGGTCCTGGGCGGTCGCAAGAGCCTCTGGGGGGCCTTCGTGGGCGCCACCGTCATCGTGCTGCTGCCCAACCTGCTGTCGAACCGCCTGCTCTTCCAGATCTTCTCGGGCCTGGGCTTCGCCGGGGCCCTGGCCGCAGGCGTGCGCGGGCTGGTCAAGAAGAACACCCGCCCCTTCCAGGCTCTGGCGCCCGTGGTGGGCATGGGACTCCTGGTGGTGGGGGGCCTCTTCGTGGAGAACACCGAGGACTGGCGCAAGGCCATCTTCGCGCTGATGCTCTTCTCCGTGGTGGTGGGTCTGCCCGAGGGCATCATGGGCTTCCTGGCCCTCTTCCTGGCGAAGCTCTTCCGGGTGCCCCACGCCCCTCTGCCGGAGCCTGCGGACCTCGACACCATGCTGCCGATCCGCACCGCAGACGGCTCGGCCCTCCTTGTCCTTGACGACCTCAAGCGCTACTTCGGCGGCGTGAAGGCCGTCGATGGTCTCTCCATGACGGTCCGCGCCGGCACCATCCACGGGCTCATCGGGCCCAACGGCTCGGGCAAGAGCACCGTCGTCAACGTGATCTCCGGCCTCTACACACCCACCGCCGGGACCATGCAGCTGCGGGGCGTGGCCCTGCCCATCGGGAGCCTCTACAGCGTGGCCCAGGCCGGAGTGGCCCGCACCTTCCAGAACCTCCAGCTCTTCGGGGAGCTCACGGCCCTGGAGAACGTACTGGTGGCCCTCAAGGGCGTCTATCGAAACCCCCTGCCCATGGTGCTGCTGGGCCTGGCCCGCCGGGAAGAGTCCACCGCCCAGGCCCAGGCACTGGCCCTGCTGGAGCTCATCGGGCTCCGGGAGCAGGCCCTCGTCAAGGCCAAGGACCTCACCTACGGCGCCCAGCGCTTCCTCGAGATCGCCCGGGCCCTCGCCCGCAAGCCCGACCTGCTCATCCTGGACGAGCCCGCCGCCGGCCTGGCCCATCCGGACGTGCTCCAGCAGATCGAGTTCATCCAGCGCATCCATCAGCGCGGCATCACCATCATCCTGATCGAGCACCACATGGACGTGGTGAGCGAGCTCTGCGATACCGTGACGGTGCTGGACGGCGGCCGGATCATCGCCGAGGGCACCCCGGACGAGGTCAAGCGCCACCCGAAGGTGGTCGAAGCCTACCTGGGCCAGCCCCCTCAACCCGAGCTTCCCGGCGGCGCCGAGCCGCTGCCCGCGTGAAGGAGCAATCCATGCTGCAGGTCGAGGATCTCCATGCGGGCTACGGCGCCAGCGAAGTGCTGACCGGCACCTCCCTGACCGTGAAGCAGGGCACCCTGGTGGCCCTGATCGGCGCCAACGGCGCCGGCAAGACCACCACCATGCGCGCCATCTCCGGCGGCCTCAAGCCCAGCCGGGGCAAGGTGATCCTGGACGGCCAGGAAGTGCAGGGCCTAGATGCCTCCCGCATCGCCCGGCTCGGCCTGGCGCATGCCCCGGAAGGCCGCAAGGTCTTCGGCCCCCTCTCCGTCGAGGACAACCTCCTGCTGGGCGCCTACAGCCGCCTGCCCCGCTTCTTCGGCTACCACGCCCAGGCCAAGGACGACCTGGACCGGGTCTACGACCTGTTCCCCCGCCTGCGGGACCGCACCCGGCAGTCCGCCGGCACCCTCTCCGGCGGCGAGCAGCAGATGCTGGCCATCGGCCGCGCCCTCATGGCCCGACCCAAGGTCATGCTGCTGGATGAGCCCTCCATGGGCCTCGCGCCGGTCATCGTGCAGGAAGTCTTCCGGACCATCCGCCGCCTCAAGGAAGAGGGCATCACCCTTCTCCTGGTGGAGCAGTTCGCCAAGAGCGCCCTGGAAGTCGCCGACTACGCCTACGTCATGGAGCGCGGCCGCATCGCCGTCGAGGGCACCCCCGCCGAGCTGGGCCGCAACGAACGCGTCCTCGCCGCCTACCTCGGCTAAGGAACTGGAACGGAATAACCGTTGCCATCGCGCAGGGCGCCGGGCAAGCGGGACAAGGAGGCTGAGGTTCCAGCGGAGCGGGACTCCGTGAACCTCAGCCGACGCCGTATCGAGCCGCCCGCCGCCCTGCGTCCGAAGGATTGGCCCCGATGCCCCACTTGCGCTAGGATGAACCCCTGCCGCGGGCGTAGTTCAGTGGTAGAACGTCAGCTTCCCAAGCTGAATGTCGTCGGTTCAATCCCGATCGCCCGCTCCA
>JAAXXS010000236.1 GCA_013334395.1 Holophagaceae bacterium
CGCAGGAGGTGCTCCGCCAGGGTGGCGCGACCTCGCTCGGCATCGCCCTCGTCACCCGCGACCGGGTGGTCTGGGCCGAGAGCTACGGCTTCGCCGACCTGGAGAAGCAGCGGGTCCCCTCGGCCACCACCATGTTCGGCATCGGCTCTTCCTCGAAGATGTTCGCGACGGTGGCCGTCATGCAGCTGGTGGAGCAGGGGCTGGTGAAGCTGGACGAGCCCCTGGTGCGCTACCTGCCGTCGTTCCGTATGGCGGACCCGCGCTACACGGCGATCACGGTGCGGATGCTGCTGAACCACTCGTCCGGCTTCCCGGGGTCGAACTACCGCAACGTGTTCACAACCAAGCCCGCGTCGGGATACGCCGACCAGGTGCTGGCGGGCCTGGCGAACGAGCGCCTGAAGGCCGCGCCAGGCTACATGTCCGTCTACTGCAACGATGGCTTCACGGTGGTGGAGTCCCTCGTGAAGGCCCTAACCGGCAAGGCCTACGCCGACTATGTGCAGGCGGCCATCCTGGATCCCCTGGGCATGCAGCACTCGGCCTATACGGGGGCCCCATTCCCGGATGATTTCTATGCCAAGGCCTATCGCGCTGGCATCGTCCAGCCCCAGGAGTACATCGGTCCCCAGGCCTCGGGCGGGCTCTACTCGACCCCCACGGACATGGCCGCCTTCGCCCGGATGATCCTGAACGGGGGTGCGCTGGGCTCGACCCGGATCCTCTCGCCTGCGTCCCTGGACGCCATGGCGGTCGATCAGACGGTGGGGACCTTCAATCCCGTCAAATCCGGGGCCTGGTCCTACGGACTGGGCTGGGATACCGTCCGGGAACCGGGCCTCCAGGCGGTTGGGATTGCGGGCTGGAGCAAGGGCGGGGACACCAACCACTACGGAGCGGAGCTGATGTTCGCCCCCGGCGCTGGCCTGGCCGTGGTGGTGATGGGCACCCAGGGCGCCGGCTACGTGCATGGGACCCTGGCGCAGCGCGTGCTGCTGCGGGCTCTGGCTGAGTGCGGGGCCATCCCCGCCTTCCCGGCACCGCTGGCCCCTGTGGCCAGCCCGGTGGCAGCGCCCTCCCCGGGACTCGCCGATGCGGCTGTGGGCGTGTACGCGACCTACAACAACCTCATCCAGGTCCTCAAGGACACGGACGACTCCCTCCTGATCCTGAGGCTGGGCCCGACAGGCTTCGTCCCGCTCACTCCCGGCGTGAAGCTGCGCACGGATGGCTGGTTCACCTCAGACGCCATGCCGCTCACCTCCTGCCGGGTGGTGACCGCTTCAGGGGTGCAGTACCTGGCGAACCGGACCCCGGGCGGGGCCAAGCACTATCTCGACCAGCTGGCCTTCGGGCAGCGCCTGCAGGTACCAGCCGGCCCGCTGGCCGAAGCCTGGAGCCGGCGGGTGGGTTCGGTCTGGCTGCTGGTCAATGAGAGTCCCGATTCCCATGTCGACCAGTTCATGGGGACCCGCCAGCTGACCTTGACCACCCTCCCGGAACTGCCAGGGCTTGTCATCGTCTGGCCCTCTGCGGACACGCCCGCGCCCTTCGTCGTCGATCCCTCCGGCAGCGAGGCCACCGCACGCATGATGCTGGTCATCCCGGGCATGAACGGGCGGGACATGAATGACCTCGATGTCGTTGTCAGGGGTGGTGAGGAGTGGCTGCGCTGGGGTGATGCCATGCACCGCCCCCTGGCCACGGTGCCGGTGCTGCCTGCGGGCGCGAGCACCCGTGTGCCCATCGGTCCGGAAGGCTACGCCGAGTGGCGGACCCTGCGGGCCGGGACGGTGCCTGTGCGCTTCTCGGTATCCGGGGCCGTCGCCTGGCGGCTCTACGACCCGGACTTCAACCTGCTGGCCAGTGGCACTGCCAGCGGCCAGGGGACGCTGCCGGCGGGAACCGGCCCCGGCTACCTGCTGCTGTTCGGCACGGCAGGCGGGGGCGTTGTAGTTGAAGTTCCCTGAGGTTGTCCTCTCTAGGACTAGAACACTCCAAGAAGAAGCTAAGGAGTCTTCGATGAGCCATGCGGATGAACCCGGGGACCTCCCCAGCCCGGGCCCCGTCCAGCCCCTCTCCCGCCGCGCCCTGCTCCAGGCGGCGGGTCTTGTTGGCCTCGCTCTGCTTGCACCCGCCCCGCTGGTCGGCTGTCGCGATTCGGGCAGGGGGGCCGATCTGGTCGGCGACCTGCGCAGGCTGCTCCAGGCGCGCTGGAACGACCGCTACGCGGGCAGGCCCGGGAGCCTGTCCCTGCAGGTGCTGACCCCATCCTGCGACTATTTTGCAAGCACTCTCGAAGGAGTCACGGCCGGCCATCACTTCCGCGCCGCCAGCACCACCAAGACCTTCACCGCGGCCTCGATCATGCTGCTGGACCAGCGCGGCCTCCTCCGGATCGATGACCCCGTGAGCGCGGTCATGCCCGGCCGCAGCGACACCTACCTGCCCAACACTCCGGGCTACGCGATTCCCTACCGGAACCAGATCACGATCCGGCACCTCCTCAGGCACCGGGCGGGCGTCTTCGACGTGACCAACCAGGTCATCCCGCTGACCGCCGACGTGCCCTATGCCGGAAGGCGCTACCCGGATTGGCTAACTGATGAGGACCCTCTGCATACCTTCACGAAGGACGAACTGGCCGGCGTCCTGGCCACGCTCCAGCTCGCCAACTTTGCGCCGGGAGCCCGGTACAGCTACTCGGACTCCGGCTTCATGCTGCTGGGCAAGATCGTCGAGCAGGTCTCGGGGCTGCCCCTGCATGTCTTCAAGACCCGGGAGCTGTTGCAGCCCAACGGGCTCACCCAGACCCACTTCATCACGGATGGCGCAGAGTGGGCGTTGCCCTTCCCGTTCATCGAGGGATACACGCTGGCGGGGAGCACGCTCTACCCGGCGACGGAGTACAACTACTCCTATGACCCGGGATCAGGCAACCTGATCACGACTCCGGCGGACCTGGCGCGCTGGATCCGCCGGCTGCTGCGTGGAGAGGCGGGCCTCACCCCTGCCCAGGTGGCGCGCATGGGCGAGGCGGAGGCACCGGACTACTACGGTCTGGGGCTCGCGCGAAGGCTCGTGGGGGCGCTGGACCTGGGGCTGGGACACACGGGGGCTACGGCGGGCTGCGCCACCTTCGCCTTCCATGACCCGAAGACGGATGTGACCCGGGTACTGCAGTGCTCAATCCTCGATACCGACGACATGCTGGGCGAATCCCAGTGGATCGGCAGCATCGAGGCCGACGCGCTCAAGCTGCTGGGCTACTAAGCCCTTCGAGGGCAACCCACCCCAGTCTTCGCAGAATGCGGCCAGCTGGCCGCATTCTGATAGCTGCGCATAGGGTGCGCAGCTGGTCTCCTTGCTAGTCGGGCCCTCAACGTTCAGCGTGCGCAGCTGGTCTCAAGGCTGGTTGGAACCCTAACGAAGGGGCTGGGGCTGGGGCAGGGGGGGGAAGCTGGACTCGCCCAGGGGTGCCCCGTCCTTGATGAGGGTGTCTCCGGCCAGGCCCTCGCCGCCGGGCGCGAGGTCGATGCCGAGGCAGGCCAGGTAGTAGCCGTCGTACTTGGTGTTGAAGCGCTGCCGGGCCGGGCCCCGCTTGG
>JAAXXS010000062.1 GCA_013334395.1 Holophagaceae bacterium
GCGGCCAGCTCGATCTCGCGGAAGTCGGAAGAGACGCCGGAGATGCCCAGGAGGCCGGACTTCTTGTTCAGCAGGTCCGTGATGGCGTTGTAGTCCAGGTGCTCGTATTCCATGAGCATCTCCACGACGCTGGGGTCGATGGTGCCGCAGCGGGTGCCCATGATCACGCCCTGAAGTGGGGTCATGCCCATGCTGGTGTCCACGCTCTTGCCGTGATCCACGGCGCAGATGCTGGTGCCGTTCCCGATGTGGCAGGTGACGACGCGCAGGGAGCGCAGGGGGCGGCAGAGCAGGATGGCCGTGCGGGCGGCCACGTAGGCGTGGCTGGTGCCGTGGAAGCCGTAGCGCCGGATGCCGTATTTCTGGCTCAGCTCGTAGGGGATGCCGTAGGTTCGGGCGTGGTCGGGGATGTTGTGGTGGAAGGCGGTGTCGAAGACCGCCACGTGGGGCACGTCCGGGAAGGCCGCAAGGGCGGTGCGGATGCCCATGGCGTTGGCGGGGTTGTGCAGGGGCGCATACATGGCGAAGTGCTCGACGTCGCGGATGACCTCTTCGGTAATCAGTACGCTGTCGCCGTACTTCGGCCCGCCGTGCACCACCCGGTGGCCCACGGCGTGGATCGGCGTGTCGTGCAGGACCGTGGCGCGGAGGCGGTCCAGGATGGCCTCCAGGGCTTCCCGGTGGGTCGGCAGCGGCATGGCCTCCTTCCGCTTCTCGCCGTCAATGGTGTAGCCCAGGTTGGCCTCAGCCAGGCCGATGCGCTCGGCATTGCCCTCGGCGACAGAGACTTCCTTCCCCATGTCGAAAAGATTGAACTTCAGGCTCGATGAGCCGGCATTCAGGACGAGTACGAGCACGGTTTCCCCCATGACAGGGATCAGTCTAGACCAGCCCGGGAGTGACCGGGGCCGCATTCTTTACTGCCGGGTCATCATCCGGAAGGAGCTCACGCTACTTCGCGAAGACGCCCTGGGTGAGGGTTGCCGGGTCCGGCCAGGGGGCTTCGAGGGCGGCCTCGGCGGCGGCCTCCAGCTCGGCCTCCAGCCGGGCGGCGAGGCCCAGGTCCGGGGTCCAGCCCCGCTGGGCCAGCCAGGCCTCGAAGCGGGGCAGGGGGTCCTTGGCGGCCCACTGGGCGAGCAGGTCCTTGTCCACGTAGCGCTGGTTGTCGTGCTCGGCGTGGCCCTTCATGCGGAAGGTCTCGCAGACCAGGAACACCGGTCCCTCGCCGTCGAGGCAGCGTTGCCGGGCCTCGGCGGAGGCGGCATAGACGGCCGCGGCGTCGTTGCCGTCCACGGTGAGGGTGAAGGCGCCTTGGGAGCGCTGGGACATCGAGCCTGCCATCTGGCGGTCGGGCGGGGTGGAGAAGGCGAAGCCGTTGGCCTCGCCCACCAGGATCAGAGGCAGCTTCTGGACCACGGCGAAGTTGAGGCCCTCGTAGAAGGCGCCCGTGGAGCTGCCGCCATCGCCGATCCAGGTCATGGCCACCCGGCGCTCGCCCTTCTGCCGGAAAGACAGGGCCACGCCGGCCATGACGGGGATGAGCGCGCCGAGCATGGAGGTGGGCGCGATGATGCCCCGGGCCACCGAGCCGAAGTGGTTGTTGTGCTCCCGGCCGCCGGTGGGCCCCGTGGCCCGGCCCAGGTACTGGAGGAAGACCTCCGTGGGGGTCGCGCCGCGCACCAGCATGGCGCCCAGGTCGCGGATCAGGGGTCCGATCACATCCTCAGGACCCAGGGCCAGGGCGGTGCCGCAGGCCGTGGCCTCCTGGCCCAGGCTGCGGTAGACGCTGCCCAGGGTCTTCCCCTGCCGGAACAGCTTCACGATCCGCTCCTCCGTGAGCCGGGTGAGCAGCATGGCCTCGTGAAGGCGGAGGGCAGTGGCCTGATCCATCCGGTTAGCATAGACGAATGCTGACCCTTCGCCCTGCCGTTCCTGCTGATGCGCCGCTGATCCTCCAGTTCATCCGCGAACTGGCCGAGTACGAGCGCGAGCCCCAGGCCGCCGTCGCCACTGAGGCCGACATCCTGCGCTACGCCTTCTCCGAGCACCCCCTGGTGTACGTGACCATGGCCGACTGGGACGGGCAGCCCGCGGGCTTCGCCCTCTGGTTCCTCAACTTCAGCACCTGGGAGGGGAAGCCCGGCATCTACCTCGAGGACCTCTTCGTGCGCCCGGCCCTCCGGGGCAAGGGCATCGGCAAGGCCCTGCTGCAGGACCTGGCGGCCACGGCTGTGAAAGAGGGCTGGACCCGCTTCGTCTGGCAGGTGCTGGACTGGAACACCCCCGCCATCGAGTTCTACGAAGCCCACGGGGCCAAGGTCCTGCGCGAGTGGCTGACCTGCCGGGTGGAAGGCGAGGCGCTACGGGAACTCGCCGGAACAGGGGAGTGAGGCGGATGATCTCAAATGAAAAGGATCCACTGCCAAGACGCCAAGACGCCGAGGAGAAGGTTGCAAGGCCTGCGATGCGCAAGCGCGCAGTGTGTGCGCCGAGGGCTGAACAGACGTCCGCTGGCGTCCTGTCCTTCTTGGCGTCTTGGCGCCTTGGCGGTAATCAGTTGTACTTCCCCCTGAACTCTCCAGCGTTTCTATGACCTGGGCGCCGCTGCTCCACCTGGAGGAGGCCCTGGGCCCCGGCGCGGAACTGGTGGTGGTGGGCGGCGCCGTCCGTGATGAGCTGCTCGGCCGGCCGCATGCGGACTGGGATCTGGCCACGCGGCTGCTGCCCGAGGCGGTGATGGTGAAGGCCCGGGCGGCGGGTCTGAAAGTCATTCCCACGGGCCTGCAGCATGGCACCGTGACCGTGATCCTGGAGGGTCGGCCCGTGGAGGTCACCACCTTCCGCAGCGACGGCGACTACCGGGACGGCCGGCACCCGGATTCCGTCAAGCTGGGCGTGGACCTGCACGAGGACCTCTCCCGCCGGGACTTCACCATCAATGCCATGGCCCTGCCCGTGGGCGGCGGCGACCTGGTGGATCCCTTCGGCGGCCAGGCGGACCTGACCCTCCGGCGGATCCGCGCGGTGGGCGATCCCCTGCAGCGCTTTGGCGAGGACGGTCTGCGCACGCTGCGCGCCTGCCGCTTCGCCGCCCAGCTGGGCTTCGAGGTGGAGGCCGCCACCCTGGCGGCCATCCCCCAGCGCCTGGAGGTGGCCCGCAAGGTGTCGGTGGAGCGGGTCTTCACAGAGCTCGACAAGCTGCTGCGCGGCATCGACCCGGCCAAGGGGCTGAGCCTGCTGGCCGGGAGTGGTCTCCTGGATCTCTGGCTGCCGGAGCTGCGCCCTCTGCTGGGCTGCGGCCAGAACCGGCACCACCGGCACGATGTGTGGGTGCACACGCTGGAGGTGGTGGGCCTGACGCCCGCGGAGCCGGGCCTGCGCTGGGCCGCGCTGCTCCACGACCTCGGCAAGCCAGGCACCCGGTCCACGGGACCAGATGGCCAGGTCCACTTCTACGGCCATGAGGCGCTGTCCCTGGAACTCGGCGCCGGGATCCTGGCCCGCCTCAAGGCCAGCCACGCCCTCCGCCTGGAAGTGGCCGCGCTGGTCCGCCACCACGGCACCCATCCCTCGGCGGCCTGGGGCGACGCCGCCTGCCGCCGCTTCCTGCGGCACCTCCAGGAGGACGGCCTGCCGCTGGCCCAGTGGGGGGCCTTCCGTCTCGCCGACAACCTGGGCAAGGGCCTCGACGCCGAGCGCCAGGAGGAAGCGCACCAGGCCCTGATGGCGCGCCTGGAGGCTCTGGCTGCCGCCGCGCCGCCGCTCTCCGTGCGCGCCCTGGCCATGGACGGCGCCGCCCTCATGCGGCTGGCCGGGCAGGGTGGCGGCCCCTGGCTGGGCGACCTCCAGCGGCACCTCCTAGAGGCCGTCCTGGACCACCCCGAGGCCAACACCCCTGAGCGCTTGGCGAAGCTGGCTATGGGCTATCTCGCCGGAGACTCTGAGAAAAGAGGTTAGGTAAGCGGAGGACGACTGCATTCAACATCCCTTTCGTTTGCAGTTCCCAAAAAGAAAACGCCCGGCTGCGCCGGGCGTTTTCTTGGGTGCGTGGCTTCTCAGCCGGCGCCGCCGCCAACAACGGCAGGACGGTAGGTGAGGCTGGCCTTCAGGAAGTCGCGGTTCATGCGGGCGATGTTCTCCATCTTGATGCCCTTGGGGCAGGCGATCTCGCACTCGCCATGGTTGGTGCAGGTGCCGAACTCTTCGGCGTCCATCTGGGCGATCATGTCGCGGACCCGGCTGTAGCGCTCGGGCTGGCCCTGGGGCAGCTGGCCGAGGTGATTGATCTTCGCGGAGACGAAGAGCATGGCGCTGGCGTTGGGGCAGGCGGCCACGCAGGCGCCGCAGCCGATGCAGGCGGCGGCATCCATGGCGAGCTCGGCATTCACCTTGGGGATCGGCAGGGCGTTGGCGTCCTGGGGGGAGCCCGTGGGCACGCTGATGAAGCCGCCAGCCGCGATGATGCGGTCGAAGGCGGTCCGGTCCACCATCAGGTCCCTCAGCACGGGGAAGGCTTCCGCGCGCCAGGGCTCGAGGGTGATGCTCTCGCCGTCCTGGAAGCTGCGCATGTGCAGCTGGCAGGTGGTGGTGCGCTCCTTGGGGCCATGGGGGCGGCCGTTGATGACCATGCTGCAGGTGCCGCAGATGCCTTCGCGGCAGTCGTGGTCGAAGGTGATGGGGTCCTCGCCCTTGCGGATGAGGCCTTCGTTGACGACGTCCAGCATCTCCAGGAAGGACATGTCAGGACTGACGTTCTCGGCGGGATACTCCACAAACTTGCCATCGCAGTTCGTGTTCTTCTGCCGCCATACGTGGAGGGTGAGATTGAGGTGCTTCGACATGGCTCAGTTCCTCACTTGTAGTTGCGGGTGGCAAGGTGGAGGCTCTCGAAGGCGAGCTGCTCGGTGTGTCGGACCGGCGCGCTCCCTTCACCCTTGTATTCCCATGCGGCGACGTGGCAGAAGCTCTCGTCATCGCGCATGGCTTCCCCCTCGCCCGTCTGCCACTCCTCGCGGAAGTGGGCGCCACAGGACTCTCGGCGGTTGAGGGCGTCGAGGCAGAGCAGTTCGCCCAGCTCCAGGAAGTCCGCGACGCGGCCCGCCATCTCGAGGGACTGGTTCACCTCTGCGCCGGTGCCGGGAATGCACAGGTTGTTCCAGAACTCCTCGCGGATTTGCGGGATCAGCTCCAGGGCCTTCTTGAGGCCGGCCTCATTGCGGCCCATGCCGGAGTATTCCCACATGACCTTGCCCAGCTCACGGTGGAAGTGGTCCGGCGTCTGCTTGCCCTTGATGGCGAAGAGGCGGCTGATCTGGTCGGTCACGGTCTGTTCCGTGGCCTTGACGGCGGGGTCGTCCACCTTGATGCGGCTGCCGGGCTTGATGCCGGCCAGGTAGCCCCCGATGGTGTAGGGAATCACGAAGTAGCCGTCGGCCAGCCCCTGCATGAGGGCGGAGGCCCCCAGGCGGTTGGCGCCGTGATCGGAGAAGTTGGCCTCACCCAGCACGAAGAGGCCGGGGATGGTGCTCTGCAGGTTGTAGTCCACCCACAGGCCGCCCATGGTGTAGTGGGAAGCCGGGTAGATGCGCATGGGCGTCTTGTAGGGGTTCTCGTCGGTGATTCGCTCATACATCTCGAAGAGGTTGCCGTAGCGCTCTTCGATCTTGGGCTGCCCGAGGCGCTTGATGGAGTCGTCAAAGTCGAGGTAGACGCCCCGGCCCGTGGCGCCGATGCCACGGCCCTCGTCGCAGGCCTGCTTGGCGGCGCGGCTGGAGATGTCCCGGGGGGCCAGGTTGCCGAAGGAGGGGTATTTCCGCTCCAGGTAGTAGTCGCGGTCCTCTTCGGGGATCTGGCTGGCGGGCTTGCCGCAGTCCTCCTTGCGCTTCGGCACCCAGATGCGGCCGTCGTTGCGCAGAGACTCGGACATCAGCGTGAGCTTGCTCTGGTGGTCACCGGTGACCGGGATGCAGGTGGGGTGGATCTGCGTGAAGCAGGGGTTGGCGAAGGCCGCCCCCTTCTTGTAGGCGCGCCAGATGGCGGTGCCGTTGCAGCCCTTGGCGTTGGTGGAAAGGTAGAAGACGTTGCCATAGCCGCCGGTGGCGAGGCAGACCGCGTCGGCCACGTGGGACTCGATCTTCCCCGTCACCATGTTGCGGGTCACGATGCCCTTGGCCACGCCGTCCACCACGATGACTTCCAGCATCTCGTGCCGGGAGAACATCTTGACGGCCCCCAGACCGATCTGCCGCTCCAGGGCCTGGTAGGCGCCCAGCAGCAGCTGCTGGCCGGTCTGCCCGCGGGCGTAGAAGGTGCGGCTCACCTGGGCGCCGCCGAAGGAGCGGTTGTCGAGCAGGCCACCGTATTCGCGGGCGAAGGGCACGCCCTGGCCCACACACTGGTCGATGATGTTGTTGCTGACCTCGGCCAGGCGATGCACGTTGGCTTCGCGGGCGCGGAAGTCGCCGCCCTTGACCGTGTCATAGAAGAGGCGGCGGACGCTGTCGCCGTCACCGTGGTAGTTCTTGGCGCCGTTGATGCCACCCTGGGCGGCGATGGAGTGGGCGCGGCGCGGGCTGTCCTGGTAGCAGTAGCACTCGACTTCGTAGCCGAGCTCCGCCAGGGAGGCCGCAGCGGCACCGCCGGCCAGGCCGGAGCCCACGACGATGACCTTGTACTTGCGCTTGTTGGCCGGGTTCACGAGCTTGAGGTCGAACTTGTGCTTGTCCCACTTCTTCTCGATCGGGCCGTCTGGGATTTGGGATTTGAGTTCCATGGTTGGCTCCCTGGGATCAGTGAATGAAGCCGGTGATGACGGCGACGGGATACGAGATGTTGACGCCGACCACGAGCAGCGTGAGGCCCGTGGCAAAGTTCCGGCGGAGGCTCTCGTAGCGGGGGTGGGACAGGCCCAGGGTCTGGGTGAAGCTCCACACGCCGTGCCACATGTGCAGACCCAGACAGAGCTGGGCCACGATGTAGAAGGCGGCGGTGGCGGGGACCTTGAACCCGCTGACGAAGTTCGCGTAGGGGTTCGCGTGGTCGAAGGCCGGGTGGGCCTGTCCGGTGGTCAGGTGCATCAGGTGGAAGACGATGAAGGCCGCCAGGAGGACGCCGCTCCAGCGCATGGTGCGGGAGGCCCAGGTGGAGGCCACGCTCTGCTGGGCCCGGTAGCCCACGGGGCGGGCGGCCAGGTTGTCCAGGGTGAGGGTGGTGGCGGACCAGACGTGGAGCCCGGTGGCCAGCAGCAGGACGGCGCGGAAGATCCAGATGCCGCCGCCATGCAGCATGCTGTGCAGGAACTTGGCGTAGCCGTTGAAGGTCTCGGCGCCCATGTAGGCCTGGGTGTTCCCGATCATGTGGACCGTGACGAACCCGAAGAGGACGATGCCGGAGGCGGCCATGACGATCTTGCGGCCGACCGACGAGGCCAGGAAACCGTGGCCGCGTGCTTCCGCGCCCGCGATGCTCTGTTCAGCAACAGACATAGATGGACTCCTTGAAAAAGGCGAATAAGTGGAACAGGGGTCCCGAAGGAGGGGGACCGGGTTCATAGAGCGGGGCCATATATGACCCGATTATCTTCCTGGGGGGAGGGAATCCCAAGCCCTAGGTGGCGGACCCAGGTCACAGTGTGTCCAGCGCCTCCGGACCGGGGCTGCCAGTGTTGTGTCTCCCAAGACCTGGCCTTGCGCGAAAAGGCCTTTTCACGCTAAAGTCGCGTCAGAGCCATGCTTGATCTTTGGTGGAAACTCCCTGCGCGGGCTCCCTGCGCTTTGCACGAAGCCCGCCCGAAATCCTGAGACCGCTTCCCCATCATCTTCTACCCCCCTGAGTCCCCTTTTTTTTGGAACCATCCGGAGGAAAAACCATGGTGACGATCAAACGCCTCTTCGACACGCTGGCGTCGACGAGAATCTTCAAGGGGGCGCTGACTGCGATGTTCGCCCTCCTGCTGGCCAACCCGGCCTTCGCCGGAGAAGCAGACCTGAAAATTCCTGTCTTGGCGGGTAGCTTTCTGGGCATGACGGGCCACAACCTGCTGCTGATCGGGCTGTTCATCTGCCTGCTCGGCGTGGGCTTCGGCCTCGTGCAGTACGCCCAGATCCGGGACCTCCCGGTGCACAAGTCCATGCTCGAGATCTCCGAGCTGATCTACGAGACCTGCAAGACCTACCTGGTCACCCAGATCAAGTTCATCTCACTGCTCTGGGCCTTCATCGCGGTCATCATGATCGCCTACTTCAAGTACCTCTCCCACACGCCCATGGGCTGGGGCCAGGTGATCGTGGTGCTGCTCTTCTCGATCATCGGCATCCTGGGTTCCGTGGCGGTGGCCTGGTTTGGCATCCGCATCAACACCTTCGCCAACTCCCGCACGGCCTTTGCCAGCCTGGGCGGCAAGCCCTACCCCACCATGGAGATCCCCCTCAAGGCGGGCATGTCCATCGGCATGCTGCTGATTTCCGTCGAGCTGTTCCTCATGCTGGCGATCCTGCTCTTCATCCCGGGTGATGCTGCCGGCCCGTGCTTCATCGGCTTCGCCATCGGCGAGTCCCTGGGCGCCGCCGCCCTCCGCATCGCGGGTGGCATCTTCACCAAGATCGCCGACATCGGTTCCGACCTCATGAAGATCGTCTTCAAGATCAAGGAAGACGATGCCCGCAACCCCGGCGTCATCGCCGACTGCGTGGGCGACAACGCGGGCGATTCCGTCGGCCCCACGGCGGACGGCTTTGAGACCTACGGCGTCACCGGCGTCGCGCTGATCACCTTCATTCTGCTGGCCGTCCCGGACCCCAAGATCCAGGTGGCCCTGCTGGTGTGGATCTTCGTCATGCGCGTGGGCATGGTCGTGACTTCCGCGGCCTCCTACTGGATCAACGGCCTCTGGTCGAAGGCGAAGTTTGGTTCCCTCCTCAAGTTCGACTTCGAGACCCCCCTGACCACCCTGGTCTGGCTGACCTCGATCCTCTCCATCGTGATCACCTACGTCCTGTCCTGGCTGCTCATCGGCAACCTGCCTGACCACCTCTGGTGCAAGCTCTCCACGATCATCACCTGCGGCACCCTTGCCGGCGCCCTGATCCCCGAGCTGGTGAAGGCCTTCACCTCCACCAACTCCGGCCACGTGCGCGAAGTGGTGACGGCCTCCAAGGAGGGCGGCGCCTCTCTCAACATCATCTCCGGCCTGGTGGCGGGCTACTTCTCCGCCTACTGGATGGGTCTCACCATCGTCGCCCTGATGGGCGCCGCCTACTACGTGTCCACCTTCGGGCTCGGCGGCTTCATGGCCGCCCCCGCCATCTTCTCCTTCGGCCTCGTGGCCTTCGGCTTCCTGGGCATGGGTCCCGTCACCATCGCGGTGGACTCCTACGGCCCCGTGACTGACAACGCCCAGTCTGTGTATGAGCTCTCCACCATCGAGTCCATCCCCGGCATCGAAGCGGAAATCCAGAAGGACTTCGGCTTCAAGCCCGACTTCGAGAACGGCAAGATGTATCTCGAAGAGAACGACGGCGCCGGCAACACCTTCAAGGCCACGGCCAAGCCCGTGCTCATCGGCACCGCGGTCGTGGGCGCCACCACCCTGATCTTCTCCATCATCCAGCTGCTCAACGGCAAGTTCGGTGAGGTGATCGCCAAGATCCCCGGCCAGATGCCCGTCCAGCAGGGCCTCTCCATCATCAACCCCCTGTTCCTCCTGGGCCTCATCACTGGCGGCGCCATCATCTTCTGGTTCTCCGGCGCGGCCTGCCAGGCTGTGGCCACGGGTGCCTACCGGGCCGTTGAGTTCATCAAGCAGAACATCAACCTCGACGCGGGCGCCACCAAGGCCTCCGTGGAAGACTCCAAGAAGGTCGTGGAGATCTGCACCCAGTACGCCCAGAAGGGCATGCTCAATATCTTCCTGGCGGTCTTCTTCTCGACCCTCGCCTTCGCCTGCGCCAACCACTACTTCTTCATCGGCTACCTGATCTCCATCGCCGTCTTCGGGCTCTACCAGGCCATCTTCATGGCCAACGCCGGTGGCGCCTGGGACAACGCGAAGAAGCTCGTGGAGACCGAGCTGAAGGCCAAGGGCACGGAGCTCCATGACGCCTGCGTCGTGGGCGACACCGTGGGCGACCCCTTCAAGGACACCTCCTCGGTGGCCCTGAACCCCGTCATCAAGTTCACCACCCTCTTCGGCCTCCTGGCCGTGGAGCTGGCCATCGAGCTGAACCCGACCACGGCCCACGTGGCCGCCCTGATCTTCTTCCTGATCTCCACGGTCTTCGTGTGGCGCTCCTTCTACAGCATGCGCATCCCCACCGTGGCCATCGATTAGACTGCCGCGCCAGAACGACTGTGACCACCACAAGAGGGGCCCTTCGGGGCCCTTCTTCGTGTGCTACCTTGGGTGCCGTGAGGTCCCCATGCCACGTCGTTTCTCTCCTTTCTCAGCCGCCCTCCTCGCCTGTGTGAGTCTCATGGCCACCGATCCTGTAGCCCAGCCGCCCAGCGCTCCCCAGCGCCCCCACGTGAGCCTGTGGCATGGCGAGAAGGTGAACGACCCCTGGTTCTGGCTCCGGGAGAAGAGCAGCCCCGAGGTGGTGGCCTACCTCAACGCGGAGAACGCCTACACCGAGGCCATGACCAGGGACCTCAAGCCCTTCTCCGAGGCGCTCTACAAGGAGATGCTGGGGCGCATCAAGCAGACGGACCTGAGCGTTCCGGTCCGGCGCGGCGCCTACTTCTACTACTCGCGCACCGAGGAGGGGAAGCAGTACCCCATCCAGTGCCGGCGGAAGGCCGCCAAGGACGGCACCGACGACCCCAAGGCCGCCGAGGAGCTCCTGCTGGATCAGAACGAGCTTGCCAAGGGCCTGAAGTTCCTGAGCCTCGGCGGGATGGCGGTCAGCGATGACGACCGCACCCTGCTCTACAGCACGGACGCCACCGGCTTCCGCCAGTACCGCCTCTTCACCAAGGACCTGGCCACGGGCAAGGTGAGCGCCCCTCTCGCGGAGCGCGTGACCTCGTTCACCTGGGCCGCGGACGGGAAGCACGTCTTCTTCGTCACCGAGGACGACGTCACCAAGCGCTCGAACCAGCTCTGGCGTCTGGACCTGAAGGTCGGCAAGCCTGTCCTGGTCTTCGAGGAGAAGGACGAGCTCTACCGCATGGGCATCGGGCGCACCCGGGACCGCAAGTATCTGCTGGTGGAGGTCCAGTCCACGGACACCTGGGAGTCGCGCTACCTGGCCGCCGCCAAGCCCCTCGGTGCCTTCAAGGTGTTGCTGCCCCGCCAGAAGGGCCACAAGTATGACTTCGACCACCGGGAGGGCACCTTCTACATCCGTACCAACCGGGACGCCAAGAACTTCCGCCTGGTCACCGCGCCCGCGGCGACACCGGGGCCCTCGCACTGGAAGCCCTTCGTGGCGCACCGTCCGGACGTGCTGATCGAGGGCGTCGACCTCTTCCGGGACTTCCTGGTGGTGGTCCAGCAGAAGGAGGGCCTGGCCCAGTTCCGCATCCAGGACCTCAAGACCGGCAGCTGGCGCGACGTGGCCTTCCCCGAGGCCGTCTACGCGGCCTTCCCCGGCGGGACGCCCGAGTACACCTCGAAGGCCTATCGCCTGAACTACCAGTCCCTGGTGACGCCCCAGAGCATCTACGACTGCGACCTGGCCACGGGCAGGCAGACTCTCCTGAAGGAGACCGAGGTCCTGGGCGGCTACGACAAGGCCCAGTACGCCACCGAGCGCCTCTGGGCCACGGCCCGGGACGGCGTGAAGGTGCCGCTGTCCGTGGTCTACCGCAAGGGCGTCAAGCGCGACGGCAGCGCGCCGCTCTTCCTCTACGCCTATGGCTCCTACGGCTACGGGACGCCCCCCGCCTTTTCCAGCACCCGCCTCAGCCTGCTGGACCGGGGCATGGTCTACGCCATCGCCCACATCCGCGGCGGCAACGAGCTGGGCGAGGCCTGGCACGACGACGGCATGCTCCTGAAGAAGATGAACACCTTCACCGACTTCATCGACGCTGCGGAGTTCCTGGTGAAGGAGAAGTGGACCGCCAAGGACCGCCTCGTCATCGAGGGCGGCAGCGCCGGGGGCCTGCTCATGGGCGCGGTGACCAACCTGCGCCCGGACCTCTTCAAAGCCGTCCACAGCGCTGTGCCCTTCGTCGACGTCATGAACACCATGATGGATGCCAGCCTGCCGCTCACCGTGGGCGAGTATCTGGAGTGGGGCAACCCCAACGAGAAGCCCGCCTTCGACGCCATGCGGGCCTACAGCCCCTACGACAACCTGGTGAAGAAGGCCTATCCGGCCATCCTGGTCACCAGCAGCTTCAACGATAGCCAGGTGATGTACTGGGAGCCGGCGAAGTACGTGGCGAAGCTGCGCACCCTCAAGACCGATACGAACCCCCTGCTGCTGAAGATGAAGATGGAGCCCGCAGGGCACGGTGGCGCCTCCGGGCGCTACGACGCCCTCAAGGACAAGGCCTTCGAGACCGCCTGGATGTTGCAGCAGGTTGGCATTACCAAGTAGCCGTGCTCAGCTCCAAAAGGGCGCGAATGCGCCCTGTTGGAGATAGGAAAGGATGAAAAGATGGTTCAACCAGTCCCCTCGGGATACCACACGGTCACGCCCTACTTGGTCGTGCCCAATGCGCTGGCTTTCGTCGGCTTCCTCGAGAAGGCCTTCGACGCGGTGGAGCAGAGCCGCACCCTCCGTCCAGACGGCACCATTGCCCATGCGGAGGTGCAGATTGGCGATTCCAGGGTCCGGCTGGCTCAGGCGAAGGAGCCCTGGACACCCATGCCCACCGGTCTCTACCTCTACGTGCCCGATACCGATGCCACCTATGAGGCGGCGCTGGCGGCCGGGGGCCTGAGCCTCCTGGAGCCAGGGGACCAGTTCTACGGTGACCGCACCGCCGGGGTGCAGGACCCCTGGGGCAACAACTGGTGGATCGCCACCCACCTCGAGGACGTGGACGCGGCGGAACTTCAGCGGCGCCTTACAGCCCGGGGTTGAGTCTTGGGGCTACAACCCTGACAATGGGAAAGCGCGGCCTCTGCCGCGCCTTTCTTGTGTATGGAAACCCATGTCCCTAATTGAAGAAATCCAGCGTCGGCGCACCTTCGCCATCATCAGCCACCCCGACGCCGGCAAGACCACGTTGACCGAGAAGCTGCTGCTCTATGGCGGCGCCATCGATCGGGCCGGTTCAGTGAAGGCCCGGGAGGGCGGCGCGGCGGCCCACTCAGACTGGATGACCATCGAGCAGGAGCGCGGCATCAGCGTCACTTCCGCCGCCATGCAGTTCGAGTACCAGGGCAAGGCCATCAACCTGCTGGACACGCCGGGCCACCAGGACTTCAGCGAGGACACCTACCGGGCCCTCACGGCCGCGGATGCGGTGGTGATGCTGCTGGACTGCGCCAAGGGCGTGGAAGAGCAGACCAAGAAGCTGTTTCGGGTGGCCAGCGAGCGGAAGCTGCCCATCTTCACCTTCGTGAACAAGCTAGACCGGCCGGGCCGCGATCCCATCGAGCTCATCGACGAGGTGGAGGAGCTGTTTGGCCTGCACGCGGTGCCCATGACCTGGCCCATCGGCAGCGGCACGGACTTCAAGGGGGTCTACGTCCGCGCCACGGGGCAGATCCAGGTCTTCGAGCGGATGAAGGCTGGCCGGAAGGCCCGGGTGGCAGGGCAGGGCGGCCTGGACGACCCTGAGATCGCGGCGCTGCTGACCCCAGCGGAGCTCCAGCAGCTCAAGGACGATGTGGATCTCATGGTCCACGTGCTGCCGCCCTTCGACCGCGAGGCCTTCCTGCGCGGCGAGCAGTCCCCCATGTTCTTCGGCTCCGCCGTGAACAACTTCGGCGTGGCGGAGTTCCTGGAGGAGTTCCTGGAGCTGGCGCCCTCGCCTGGGCCCCGGCCCCTCATGAACGGAGGCGAGGTGAATCCCGAGCAGCCATTCACGGCCTTCGTCTTCAAGGTGCAGGCCAACATGAACAAGGCCCACCGGGACCGCGTGGCCTTTGCCCGCATCGTCTCCGGGCGCTTCGAGCGGGGCATGGACGCGCTCCACGTGCGGGAGAAGAAGTCCATCAAGCTCAACTACCCCCACATGTTCTTCGGGCGCGAGCGGCAGATCGTGGACGAGGCCTATCCGGGCGACATCCTGGGCCTTATCAACCCGGGGCTCTTCCGCATCGGCGATGTGCTGAGCTCCGCGGGTCCCCTGGAGTTCCACGCGGTCCCGCGGTTCTCACCCGAGCAGTTCGTGTCGGTGCGCCTGGCGGATCCCGGCGCCCGCAAGGGCTTCCTCAAGGGCCTCACCCAGATCGCGGAAGAGGGCGTGGTGCAGGTCTTCTGGCCCAAGGGGGGCGCGCCGCTGCCCAT
>JAAXXS010000237.1 GCA_013334395.1 Holophagaceae bacterium
CCGGGCGCCAGGGCCCGGATGTGGTCCGGGGTGGTGCCGCAGCAGCCGCCCAGGATGGCGATGCCGAACTCCTTGGCCGCATGCAGCACCTTGGGCGCGAAGCCCGCGGGATCCAGAGGGTAGACCACCTGGCCGCCCACGTTCTCGGGCAGCCCGGCGTTGGGCAGGCAGCTCAGGTAGAAGGGGCTGGACTCGCTGAGGGTCTGCAGATGCGCGTGCATCTCATCGGGACCCGTGGCGCAGTTCAGGCCCAGCACGTCGATGCCCAGGGGCTCCAGGCTCGTGAGGACCGCCGAGATGTCCGAACCCACCAGCAGGGTGCCCGTGGTCTCCACCGTGGCCTGCACCCAGAGGGGAATCCGCCGCTTCTTCGCGGCCATGGCCTCGCGGGCCGCCCGGACGGCCACCTTGATCTGGCCCAGGTCCTGACAGGTCTCGATGAGAATGGCGTCGGCGCCGCCGTCGAGCAGGCCGTCCATCTGCACCCGGTAGGAGGCCAGCAGCTCGGCGTAGCTGACGTGGCCCAGGGTGATGAGCTTGGTGCCCGGGCCCACGGAGCCGATGACGAAGCGGGGCCGGTCGAAGCTGCGGGCCACTTCCTTGGCGATAGAAGCAGCCTGGACGTTCAGGTCGTAGGCCTTGGCGGAGAGGCCGAAGTCCCCCAGCACCAGGGGATTCGCGCCGAAGGTGTTGGTCTCCACCGCGTCGGACCCGGCCCGGTAGTAGCTCTCGTGGATCTCGCGGATCCACTGCGGGCGCCGCTCCGTGAGCAGGTCCACGCAGCCCTCGAGGGTCGCGCCGCCGTAGTCCTCCATGGTCGGTGAGCGCGCAAAAATCTGCGTGCCCATGCCGCCGTCCAGCAGCAGCACTTTTTCACGGAGGAGGGCGTCAAGCGTCGTCATGTCAGAGTCCGAGGTAGTCCACGGCAATGTCCCCATGCACGCATACCTGGCAGGCGAGGCGCTGGTCCGGCGGCGCGTCCAGGCTGCGGAGGTAGTCCCGCTCCTCGGCGCCGGGGTCGCTGCAGTGCTCCAGGCCTTCGGTGATGCGCACGCGGCAGGTGCCGCAGGAGCCGGTGCGGCAGCCGAAGGTGATGTCGGCGCCGGCGGCGTCGGCGATGCGCTGGAGGGTGGTGCCCGCCGGGGCTTCGACCAGCAGATCCTCCAGGAGGAAGTGGACCTTCACCATGGAGCCTCCGGTTTGGGCAGTAGCGGCGCCACCAGCTCAACCTGACCGAAGGGAGCCGAGAGCTGCAGGCCACGGACGCGGGGCCGGATCAGCTCTATGACTTCCCGGGCGATGTCCTGGCCTTCCTTCAGCTGATCCTCGGCGGTGGTCCGGCTGGCCATGCGGACGAGCACTGAGGGTGGCACGTAGGCGCCGGGGACCTCGTTGGCCATGAACTCCGCGTTGCGCAGGCTCTTGAGGGGCCAGATCCCCGCGATGATGGGAATCCCCCCCTTGCCGTCCAGAGCCTCGGCAAAGTCCAGGAAGCGGAAGAGGTGGTCCGCGTCGAAGACGGGCTGGGTGATGGCCCACTGGGCCCCGGCCTCCACCTTGTAGCGGAAGCGGGACTTCTCCCGCTCCAGGTCCGGCGCGACAGGATTGGCGCCCACGCCCACGCTGAAGGAGGTGGGCTTGCCGATGGCGGCGCCGCCCAGGTCCAGCCCGGTGTTCAGGCGCTTGAGCATGTTCACCAGCCCGATGGCGTCCACATCGAAGACCGCCGTGGCCTGGGGGTAGGGCCCCAGCTTCGGGGGATCGCCCGTGACCGCCAGGATGTTGCGCAGGCCGAGACCCGCGGCGCCCAGGAGGTCGCTCTGCATCCCCAGCAGGTTCCGGTCGCGGCAGGCGTAGTGGAGGATGGTCTCCAGGCCCACCTGCTGCTCGATGATGAGGGCCGTGGCCAGGGCAGACATGCGGGCCATGGCGCGCGGCCCGTCGGGCACGTTGATGGCGTCGACGCCCAGGGCCTGGCACTGGCGGGTCTTGGCCACGAGCTTGTCGTATTCCATGCCCTTGGGCGGCACCAGCTCCACGGTGTGGATGAACTCGCCCTGGGCGAGCTTGAGGCTGAAGCGGCTGCGGTAGGCGAAGGGGACCTCGGGCTGCGGCTGCTCGTGGGGCTTCAGCTCGAAGCCGCCGCCGGCCTGGACGAAGGCCCGCTCCTGGCGGAAGACGCCGCGCATGGCCCGGATGTGCGCGGGGGTGGTGCCGCTGCAGCCGCCCACGGCCCGGGCGCCGGCGGCCAGGGCCCGGCCCGCGAACTCGCCGAGGTATTCCGGGGTGGCGCCGTAGATGAGCCGGCCGTCCACCATCCTGGGCATGCCCGGATTCGGCTGCAGCACGATGGGCTTGGTGGTGACGGCCATGAGGCGCTCCAGCAGCCGCAGCTGCGGGGCGGGGCCGTTGCCGCCGATGAGGCCCACCAGATCGGCGCCCCAGGTGTCGATCTGCTTGATGAACCACTCAGGCTCGGCGCCGAAGAGGGCTTGGCCCTCCTCGTTGGGCGTCATCAGGGCGGCGATGGGCAGGTCGCTGAGCTCCTGCACGGCGAGCATGGCCTGCTGGATCTCGTGGAGGTCCTCGAAGGCCTCCAGCACCATCAGGTCCACGCCGGCCTCGATGAGCACGGCGGCCTGCTCGCGAAAGCAGGTGCGGGCCTCCTCGAAGGACGTCGGCCCCCAGGGCTCGATGCGAACGCCCAGGGGGCCGATGCAGCCCGCCACCCAGGCGACAGCGCCCTGCTGGGTCACGGCCTTCCGGGCCAGGGCCACGCCCTCCCGGTTGATCTCGGCCAGCTGGTCCTCCAGGCCCCGGGCGGCCAGCTTCAGGCGGTTCGCGCCCCAGGTGTTGGTGGTGAGAACCTGGGCGCCGGCGGCGAGGAACTCTCCGTGGATAGCCAGCAGCAGATCCGGGGTCTTGAGGTTGCACTCTTCAAAGCTGCGCTGGAGCGTGATCCCCCGGTCGTGCAGGGCCGTGGCCGTGCTCCCGTCGAAGAGGAAGCACTCGCCCGCGTCGAGGGCCTGCTTGAAGGTTTTCTGGGTCATGGCTGCGCCTGGGGAAAGGCAGTCCTGGGGTCGGCTTCCAGAGGGTCGAAGGTCAGTCTCCTGCGGTTCGGTATCTTCCCCCCGGAGCCCGGGGGCAGGATTTGGCACCTTGCGTTCGCAGGTTGCCAAGGTTTCACAGGGCCTTTCCCTCCACCTTTCTGGATAGCGTTCTGGGGACTGCCAAAGATCGAATCATTAGAATGATAGGGATAGGGCAGAGACGTCAAGCCAGGAGCGGCCCGGAGCCTCACCAGGCCAGCAGGCGCTCCAGCTCGGAACGCACCCGGGCGGGGCTCGGCAGGAAGGCCGCCTCAAGGGGAGAGCTGGCGGGCGTGGGTGTGTCCGCAGCCCCCACCCGCAGCACCGGGGCGTCCAGCCAGGAGAAACAGGTCTCGCTGACCCGGGCGGCCAGCTCGGCGCCGGGGCCGTAGGTGCGCGAGGCCTCCGTGAGCACCAGCACCCGGTGGGTGCGCTTGGCCAAGGCCGCGATGGCCTCGTCATCCAGGGGCCAGAGGGTGCGCAGGTCCAGCACCGCCACATCGAGTCCCG
>JAAXXS010000063.1 GCA_013334395.1 Holophagaceae bacterium
GCTGGCCTGGTTGTTTCGGGGCAGTGGCAGCCAGCTCCTCGTCCCCCGGCTCGCTGGGTAGGGCCTGCCGTTCAAGTCCCTCAGCTTCGGAGACGGGTCAGCACCGTATTCGGGTGCCCCGGACAGTTCCGCCTACCGCGCGAAGAAGGGATCCAGGATCACGGCGGCGGTGAGCACCAGGGCGAAGAGGTTGATGTTCATGAAGACGCGGCGGTAGAGGGCCGCATCCTGGCCGGGCCGGAGAAGGGGCAGGGAGCCCGCCACCAGCCAGACGGCGCCGAGGCCCAGCATGACCTCCGCGGGCCAGGAGACCAGCACCCGGAAGAGGGGCAGCAGGCCGCAGGCGGCGGCGGTGCCGCAGGTCCAGGTGAAGGTCAGGCGGGACAGCCGGGGCCGCCCGAAGAGGCCCACCAGGGTCGGGTAGCCGGCTTCCTCGTAGCCCTCGGCGTGGAGGCCCACCAGCAGCCAGAAGTGGGGCACCTGCCAGATGAAGAAGGCGAAGGCCAAGGCCAGCACCGTAGGGTCCGCCATGCTGCCCCCGGCGGCGGTCCACCCGATGGCGGGCGGCAGGGCGCCGATGAGAGATCCTGGCACCACGGCGAAGGCGCTGACGCGCTTGAGGGGCGTGTAGAAGCCGTTGTACCAGCCCATGGCCAGGGCGCCGAGGAGGGCCGAGGTCAGGTTGTGGGCCAGCAACAGGATCAGGAAGCCCGCCACCGCCAGGGAGACCGCGAAGACCGTGGCCTGGAGCGGCGTGAGGTCACCCCGGGGGATGGGGCGGGTGGCGGTGCGCGGCATCAGGGCATCGAAGCGATGCTCCTGCACCTCGTTCAGGGCGCTGCTGCCCATGGCCAGCAGCAGGATGCCGAGCAGGGTGGTGATCAGGCCGCTGTCCGCGCCGCGCAGGAAGGCCACGTAGCCCGCCGCTGCCGTGAAGGTGGAGGCGCCGGATATCCGGAGCTTGGTCAGCTCCAGCAGGTTCGAGATGGGGTTGGTCTTGGGGAGGGGAAGGGCGGCGGCGCTCATGGGCTAGTCCAGGGTCTTGATGTAGCGCACGACCTCGTCCAGCTCCTGGGCGGTCAGCGCAGTCTTGGGCATGGCGGGCGGGTATCCGCGCACCACCTGGGCCGAGGGCTCCGTGATGGAGCGCCGCAGGTAGGCGTCATCCACGGTGAGGGTGCGGAGATTGCCAGCGACGAGCACCTGGGCTTCGCGGCCGTAGATGGCCTTGAGGGTGGGGCCCACCTTGGGCTTGCCGTCCACGGAGTGGCAGGCGATACAGCCCTTGGCGGTCAGCACGGCCAGACCCATGGGCTGATTGGCCAGGTCGGGGTGCGCCTCGGCGGCGCGCAGGGCCTTGCCGGGTTCAGGGGCCTCCTCGCCGCCAAAGTACCAGGCCTTGAACTCCTCCTCGGGTACGACGACGACCTTGCTCAGCATGAGGCTGTGGTCCACGCCGCAGATGACCGTGCACTCAATGTCGTAGGAGCCGGGCTTCGTGGCCTGGAACCAGGTGGTGTTGGTGCGGGCGGGCACAGCGTCGATCTTGAGGCGGAAGGAGGGCACGAAGAACCCGTGGATCATGTCGGCGCTGCGCACGTCCAGGCGCATGGGCTTGCCCAGGGGGGCGAAGAGCACCTTGGTCTGCTTGCCGTTGGGATACTCGAAGGACCAGCTCCACTGGCGGGCGGTGACCTTGATGGCCATGGCGTCCCGGGGGGCCTGGCGCATGTATTCGTAGTTGGTCCAGCCGTAGTAGAAGATGGACAGGAAGAGCACCAGGGGGATGGTGGTCCAGAGGATCTCGAGACCCACGTGGCCCTCGATCTGGCTGGCGACGGGGTTGCGCTTCTTGCTGTAGCGCACCACGAAATAGATCATCAGCACCGTGATGAAGATCAGGAAGACTACCGAGAGCCCGAACACGTAGAAAAAGACCGCGTCGGACTTCTCGGCAGACAGGGCGGCTTGGTTCATCCAGTCCATGGGAGCCTCAGCGGAAAGCGACGTCGGAGAAGAGCAGGGCGAAAAATATCAGCAGCGTGCCGAGGGTCACCAGGACCACGACCTTGAACACCGGCCCCTCGTATTTCAGGTGCATGAAGTAGTAGAAGACCAGGCCGGCCTTGAGGGGCGTGAGTGTGAGCAGCCCCCACACCGCGTAGCTCTGGCTGACATGGCTGAGGCCCACCAGGCAGCCGGTGAGCAGCAGGAGGAGCAGCCAGACCCCGATGAAGGTGCCATAGCCCGGGTGCTCGATGTGGGCTTCGTGGGAGTGCAGGGTTTCATTCATGGGAGGTTCCTCAGACCGAGCATCCAGCTTGGCTGGAGGCGAGGTGGGGGTCCGGGGGTGTGATCCCCGGAGCATATCAAGCAGCGAGGTAGAACAGCGGGAGGAGGAAGATCCAGATCACATCCACGAGGTGCCAGTAGAGGCCGCTGTTCTCCAGGTGGATGTAGCGGTCCTGGCGGATGCGGTCCGTGGCCACCCACCAGAGCATCACCCCCAGCACCGACAGCCCAGCGATGACGTGCACACCGTGCAGGCCGGTCATGGTGAAGTAGAGCCCGAAGAACACCTGCTCCCCGGGGGGCAGGGTGGCCAGGTGGGGCGAGTTGGGGTAGAGCCCGTGGTGGAACTTGGCGCTCCACTCGAAGCCCTTGATCACCAGGAAGGTGAGCCCCAGGCCCAGGGTGGTCCCGAGCAGGGCCATGGCGCGCTGCTTCTCGCCCCGCTGCACCGCCACGATGGACAGCACCACCGTGAGGCTGCTGGTGAGCAGGACCAGGGTGTTGATCACGCCGAGGGTGGCATTCAGCTCCATGCCGCCGTGATGAAACTCGGCGGGGTAGCGGTAGCGCATGTAGGAGTAGCCGATGAAGAGGCCCCCGAAGAGCACCATCTCCGTCACCAGGAAGAGCCACATGCCAAGGCGCGAGCCCAGGTCGTCGCGGTGAACGTGCCCGCTCATCGGTGCTCCTCCTGCTCAAAGTGGTAGGGCCCCCGGGTGATGGTGGGGATGACGTCGAAGTTCTCAAGAGGGGGCGGGCTGGGGATCGTCCACTCCAGGGTGACGCCGCCCCAGGGGTTGTCCTCGGCCTTCTCGCCCTTGAAGGTGGCGTAGATCAGGGCGGCGAAGAACATCACCAGACCCAGCACCAGCAGCCAGCTGCCCACGGTGGCGATCACGTGCATGGTATGGAACTGCGGCAGGTGGACGTAGTAGCGGCGGGGCATGCCCATCATGCCGAGGATCATCATGCCGAAATACAGCATGTTGAAGCCGATGAACATGGGGAACCAGGAGGCGTAGATGGCCTTCTTCGAGTACATCTTCCCGAACATCTTGGGGAACCAGTAGAGCAGCGCCGCGAAGAGCGCCATGCCCGTGCCGCCGAACATCACGTAGTGGAAGTGGCCCACGATGAAGTAGGTGTCGTGGATGTGCACATTGAGGGCAAGGGCGCCCTGCATGACGCCCGTAAGGCCGCCGATGCAGAACAGGAAGATGAAGGTCAGGGCGAAGAGCAGGGGCGGCTGGAAGTCGATGCTGCCCTTGTAGAGGGTGCTCACCCAGTTGAAGACCTTGATGGCGCTGGGCACCGCCACGATCATCGTCAGCAGCGAGAAGACCATGGTGGCCACGCTGCTCATGCCCGAGGTGAACATGTGGTGGGCCCACACCAGGCTGCCCACGCCAGCGATGGACATGGAACTGTAGGCGATGGCCTTGTAGCCGAAGATGGGGCGCTTGGCGAAGGTGGGCAGGATCTCGGAGATGGCCCCCATGGCCGGCAGGATCATGATGTAGACCGCCGGGTGGGAGTAGATCCAGAACAGGTGCTGGTAGAGCAGGGGATCGCCGCCCTTGGCCGGGTCGAAGATGCCGATGCCGAAGAAGCGCTCGAGGATCACCAGCAGCAGGGTGATGGCCACGATGGGGGTGGCCAGCAGCTGGATCCAGGCGGTGGAGTAGAGCGCCCAGCACATCAGGGGCATGCGGAACCACTGCATGCCCGGCGCCCGGAGGCGGTGGATGGTGGTGATGAAGTTGATGCCCGTGAGCATGGACGAGAAGCCCAACACGAAGGCCGCGAAGACCGCGAGGCTGACGTTGGTGCCGGTCTTGAGGCTGAAGGGCGCGTAGAAGGTCCAGCCGGTGTCCGGGGCGCCGCCGCCCGTGAAGAGGGACAGCACCGCGAGGATGGCGCCGGCGATGAAGAAGTACCAGGAGGCCAGGTTCAGGCGGGGGAAGGACACGTCCTTGGCCCCGATAAGGATGGGCAGGAAGAAGTTGCCGAAGATGGCCGGCAGGCCCGGCACCACGAACAGGAAGATCATGATCACGCCGTGGACCGTGAAGAGGGCGTTGTAGGTCTGGGCCGTGACCAGCTTCTGGAAGGTGGTGAGCTGCACCAGGCGCATGACGACGCCGATGCCCACGCCCACGAAGAAGAACGTCATCATCGAGTAGAGGTAGAGCAGGCCGATGCGCTTGTGGTCCGTGGTGGTGAGCCAGGCCATGACGCCTGTGCGCGTGCCGGTGTCCACCAGGTAGCTGGGCTCTGCGGTGGGGGCGTGGGTGCCGCTCATGCGTTCTCCTCGGTCTTGGTCTTGCCCTTGCGTCCGCGCCCCACCGCCACCAGGAACACGCCAGCGGCCAGGAGGATTACGACGGCGCCGATGGTGGTGGTGTTCAGGACATAGCGCCGACCCGCGGGGTCATAGCTGAAACAGAACTTCAGAAACTTCTTGATGGTGGGCTGGGCCTCGCCCCGGGCCGCCTCCTGGGCCGCCAGCTGGACATCGGCGGGCAGGTAGGTGGTGCCATACATGTAGCGGGTGACCCGGCCCTCGGGGCTGATGAAGATGATCGCGGCCGCGTGGATGAAGTCGTCGTTCTGGCGCTTGAACTTGAAGCCGACGGCGTCGGCCAGGGCGCGGCTGGTGGCTGCGGGGCCCGTGAGGAACCGCCAGGCGTCCGGCGGGAAGGGGCGCTTGATCTCGGCCAGGTAGTTGGTGCGCTTCTGGGCGGCGACCTCGGGCTCGTCCCGCTCGTCGAAGCTCACGGTGAGCACTTGGAAGTCCTGGCCCGGGATGGCCTGGGTCCGGTTCAGCACTTCGGCCACCCCGCCGAGCTGCGGCGTGCAGATGCCGGCGCAACGGAAGTAGTTGAGAGTCAGGATGGTGGGCTTGTTGATGAGCGAGCGCAGGGTGACGGAGGTGCCGTCCTCGGCCTTGAGGACCAGGTCCAGGGGGATGCTGGCGCCAAGCTTCTCGTCGATCCCCACTTCCTCGGGCGTGCTGGCCGGGGTGGCCTGGGCCTTGAGGGTGACCGGGCCCGCGGCCAGGGCCAGGAGGGCGAGCGGCAGCAGCAGGCGTCGAAGGGAGGGGAGGCTCATGGCGGATCTCAGCGGGGGGTCGAGGCGGGGGGAACGGGGTGCGTCTGGGCATACTCCCGGGAGAGGGTGTCCACCGCCCGGCGCACGGGGATGCGGGTGGGGATGACTTCGCCAGCGCTGGCGAAGAGCTTCTCCAGGGCGGCGATGGCCTTGGGATCGCTGGCGCCGTGCTCGAAGGTGCCCAGGGACTGCACCACGTGGGCCAGGGCCATGCGGTCCTTCTTGGAGAGGTAGTTGTAGGACACCATGGAGCTGCCCTTGATGCCCTCGTCCAGCGTCCGGTAGATGTCTTCCAGGCGGGTGCCGTTCTTCCAGGCGGTGCCCTGGGCAAAGTTGCGGGGCTTGGGATTCAGGCCCGTGCCGCCAGGGCCGTCGCCCTTGCCGTCAGCGCCATGGCAGGTGGCGCAGGTCTGGGCGTAGACCGCCTTGCCCCGGGCCATCAGCGCCGGATTGGGCGTCAGCACTGTGCTGGGATCGATGGGCGGGATGACCTCCCGGGCCATGGCGGGGTAGTCCGTGGGATCCAGCCAGCCGGTCTCGCCCTGGACGGCCTGGACCGGGGTGTCCGGCAGGGTGTGCGCCTGGTAGCGCAGGCCCGGCAGCACCGTGAAGCCGAAGAAGGCGGCGATGCAGATGAAGCCGATGACCACCATGAGGGCGGACAGCAGGCGCTTGAGCTCGCTGGGGGAGAGATACTGGTCGATCATAGGCGGAACTCCAGACCCTCGCGGAGGAAGGGATCGCCCACAGGCATGTCCTCACCCTTCTGCATGGCGCCCCGGATCCAGAGCAGGATCCCGCCCAGGAAGAAAAGCGCGAAGCTCAGCTCGGGCCAGGCGAAGCGGGGACTCCCGCCGAGGGCCGGGAAGATGAGCCAGTAGATGTCGAGGACGTGGGCGCCGAGCATCAGCAGGGCCACGCGGCGGAGCCGCTTGGGATCCCGCTTGGCGTCCCGGGTGACCAGGGCGAAGAAGGGCAGGATGAAGTGCAGGGCGGCCAGGGCGAAGGTGATGGCCCGCCAGGCGCCGGTGAGGCGCACCTTGTAGTAGATGACCTCGTCGGGCATGTTGGCGTACCACATCAGCATGTACTGGGCGAAGCCGATGTAGGACCAGAACACCGTGAAGGCGAAGAGGAAGGCGCCCAGGTTGTAGAGGTGGTCCTGGCGCACGCCCTCCAGCCGGCCCTCGCCCTGGAGATACAGCAGGGAGATCGCCGTGGCCGCGAGGCCGCTGAGGAAGGCCCCGGCGAAGATGTAGACCCCGAAGATGTCGCTGTACCACTCGGGCGTGAGCCCCGAGATCCAGTCGAAGGCCACCAGGGTGATGACCAGCGCGAAGATGGCCATGAAGGCCGGCGCGAACTTGCGGGCGCGGAAGTTGAAGGCTGGGTCCCTGCTCACGTCCTGCTTGAGCGATCCCCCCACCAGAATCGCCAGCGCGATGACGCAGAGGACGAAAGCCGCCACGGTGCGCACGGTGAAGAAGGGCAAGCTCAGCCAGAAGGCCTTGCCCGCCAGGATCGGGTGGTGGGCCGCCTCGGGCCGGGCCCCGGGGTAGAGCACGGGCACGGCGCCCAGGGCGATGAGGCCCACGGGGATGGCGGGCAGCAGCAGGGTGGCGAGCCGCTCGGGGATCCGGCGCACGGGCACGCTCCACTTGGCGCTGACCAGGTGCTCCAGGGCCACGATGAAGAGCGAGCCCAGGCCAAGGGTGAACATCAGGACGAACCAGAGCACCCAGTTGGCCCAGAAGCGTTCGGGACCCGCGGCGAAGTAGGTGCCCAGGACGCCGGCGGCGCCCAGGGCGACCGCGCCCAGGAGGAGGGGGGGAGTCGGTTTTGGCTGGCTCATGGTGCGACCACCTTCAGGTCCTCGTCCGTGGCGTTCTGGGCGCGCTGGAGGGCGCGCACGTAGTGGACCACCGCCCACCGCTGAGGCTCGGTGAGGTAGGCCGCGTGGCCGGGCATGGCGTTCTTGCCGTTCACGACGGCCCAGTAGATCTTGCCGTCAGGGTAGTCGCGGAACTGCTGGGCCTGCAGGTTCGCGGGCTTGGCGCCGTAGGCGGCGGTGAGGCTGCCCGCGCCGTTTGCCAGGGCGCCGTGGCAGACCTCGCAGCGGCTGGTGTAGACCTTCCGGCCCTGGGCGAAGACGTCCTTGTTGCGCGGCAGGGGGTTCACCAGCGTGGCGGCGGCCTCCTGGGTGCCGGTGGCCGTGGGCAGGTAGCCCCGGGCCACGGTGCCTGGCACCGGGGGCTGCATGCCGTGCCCGTCCTTGAAGAAGGTCGAGGCCTTCTGGGCGTTGAGGCGCGGCTGGTCCTGCATGTACTTCATGGGCGCCAGCAGCGGGAACCACTTGATGAGGGAGTAGATCCCCAAGCCCGCCACCAGGCAGGCCACGAAGATGCCGCCCAGGGTGCGCAGGATGTAGTCGCTGGTGAGGAAGGGGCTGCGGTCCGGGGCGGGCAGCACCTCGATGTCCGCCGCGCCTGCGGCCTCGAGAGCCTGGGCCGCCGCGGCGCTGTCGAAGGCTTCGCTCTCGGCCTCCAGGGCCAGGGCGTAGCGGTCGCGAGTGATGCCCTTCATGGCCTTGGAGGACAGGACGGGATGGCCGAAGAAGGGCAGCCGGTTGAGCAGCAGCAGCATGCCCAGGCCCGCAGTGAAGGTGGCGAAGAGCACCGTCACTTCGAACATGATGGGGATGAAGGCTTCCCAGGAGGCCGCCGACTTCCCGCCGGTGATGATCGGATAGTCGATGGCGCTGATCCAATACTGGAACCCGAAGGCGGTGAGCGCGCCCAGCACGCCCATGACCAGCACCATGCCACCCAGCGGTGAGCGACGCAGGCCCAGGGCCTCGTCGATGCCGTGGATGGGGTAGGGCGTGTAGGCCTCGACCGTGCCGAGCTTCGCCGCCCGCAGCTTGGGGATGGCGTGCATCAGCGCGTCGGGCGTCTCGAAGAGGCCGAGGACAGCGTAGGACTTCTTACTCATGGCTGCCCCCGTGGCTCGGCTGCGCGTCCGGGAGGATGGCCTTCACCTCGGTGGTGGCGATGACGGGCAGCACCCGGGCGAAGATCAGGACCAGGGTGAAGAAGAGGCCGAAGGTGCCCAGCAGGATGCCGAAGTCGATCATGGTCGGCTTGTAGATGCGCCAGGCGGAGGGCAGGTAGTCCTGGTGCAGCGAGATCACGATGATGACGAAGCGCTCGAACCACATGCCGATGGTCACGCCGATGGCCACCAGGATCATCCAGAAGTAGCTGCTGCGGCACTTCTTGAACCAGAGCAGCTGGGGGATGAAGATGTTGCAGCTGATGGTGACCCAGCCCGCCCAGCCGTAGGTGCCGGTGATGATGTTCATGAAGCCGTGGTGGAGGTATTCGTTCATGGAATACCAGGCCGTGAAGCCCTCCATCATGTAGCTGTAGGCCATGATGCAGCTCATGGCGAGGATGACCTTGTTCATCACATCGAGGTGGCGCATGGTGATCAGGTTCTTGAGCTGCATGGTCTCGCGCACCACCACCAGCACGATCACCACCATGGAGAACCCGGCGAAGATGGCGCCCGCCACGAAGTAGGGCGGGAAGATGGTCATGTGCCAGCCGGGCACTACGGAGGTGGCGAAGTCGAAGCTCACCACGGAGTGCACCGACAGCACCAGGCCCGTGGCCAGGCCCGCCAGCAGCAGGTAGGCCTTCTCGTAGTGCTGCCAGTGGGAGGCCGCGCCGCGCCAGCCCAGGGCCAGCACGGTGTAGATGGTCTTGCGCAGCTTGCTGGTGGTGCGGTCGCGCATGGAGGCGATGTCAGGGATCAGGCCCAGGTACCAGAACATGAGGGATACAGAGAAGTAGGTGTTCACCGCGAAGACGTCCCAGAGCAGCGGCGAGCGGAAGTTGGTCCACAGCGCGCGCTCGTTCGGGTAGGGGAACAGCCAGTAGGCCAGCCAGGGCCGTCCCACGTGGATGAGGGGGAAGATCACCGCGCACATGACCGCGAAGATGGTCATGGCCTCGGCGAACCGGGCGATGGCGTTGCGCCAGCGCTTCCGGAAGAGGAAGAGGATGGCCGAGATCAGCGTCCCGGCGTGGCCGATGCCCACCCAGAACACGAAGTTGATGATGTCGAAGGCCCAGAACACGGGGCTGCTGTTGCCCCAGGCGCCGATGCCGGTGGTGAAGGTGTAGCCGATGCAGGCCACGCCGACACCGAGGGCCGAGAGCGTGACGGCCAGGGCCAGATACCACTGCTTCGGGGGCTTGGTCTCGGGGAAGGCCAGCACCTGGTCGTCAAGGCTGCCCGGGGTGACCTTGCCCACGGTGAGAGCAGGCTCCAGCAGGCCTTCGGGGATCGGGACCGCGTGGACGGAGGTGTCAGTTCGCATGGTGACCTCCCGCGACGGGGTTCTTCAGATCGGCCAGGTAGGTAATGGCGGGCTTGGCACCCACCTCCTCCAGCACGCGGTAGGCCCGGGTGGCGGTCACCAGCTGCGCGATGCGGCTCTTCGGATCCTTCAGGTCGCCGAACACGATGGCGTCCGAGGGGCAGCCCGCCATGCAGGCAGTGGTCACCTCGCCGTCCAGGATCGAGCGGCCCTCGCCCTTGGCGCGGATCTTCACGTCGTTGATGCGCTGCACGCAGAAGGAACACTTCTCCATGACGCCGCGCGGTCGCACGGTGACCTCCGGGTTGTAGGCCAGGGTCTCGGGCTCGGTCTTGTAGGCGGTGTACTCCAGGAAGTTGAAGCGGCGCACCTTGTAGGGGCAGTTGTTGGCGCAGTAGCGGGTGCCCACGCAGCGGTTGTAGGCCATCTGGTTCAGCCCGTCGGGGCTGTGGTTGGTGGCGTTCACGGGACAGACGTTCTCGCAGGGCGCGCTGTCGCAGTGCTGGCAGAGCATCGGCTGGTGGACCACCTTGGGGTTCTCCAGTTCGCCCTCGTAGTAGCGGTCAATGCGGATCCAGTGCATCTCACGGCCCTTGGCCACCTGCTCGGCGCCCACGACGGGCACGTTGTTCTCGGACTGGCAGGCCACCACGCAGGCGGAGCAGCCCACACAGGCGGCGAGGTCGATGACCATGCCCCACTTGTGGTCCGGGAACTTCTGCTCCTCGTAGAGCGATACCAGTTCGGGCTTGTGGTGGTGTCCCTGGGGGTGATGCAGGAACTCATCCATGGTGAGGGAGCGCACGATGTCGCGGCCTTCCATGCGGTGGTGGCTCTGAGTGCGGGAGAGCTCCTTCCGGCCGCCGGCCTTGGCCAGGCGCGCGCCGGGTCGGACGTTGGCGGTGGCGGGATCCAGACCCAGGAACGGGTAGGCATTGGCGCCCACGCCCTTGGCGACACCGCCGGTGGTGCGGCCGTAGCCCAGGGCCAGGGCCAGCACACCCATGGCCTGGCCAGGCTGGATCACCGCGGGCAGGCGGAGGGTGGTGCCCTCCAGGGTCAGGGTGACGAAGTCGCCTTCCTGGATGCCCAGGGTCTGGGCGTCCTGGACGGACACGGCCACGGGGTTGTCCCAGGTCATCTTGCTGATGGGATCCGGCGTCTCCTGCAGCCAGCTGTTGTTGGCGTGGCGGCCGTCCAGGGTGGCGAAGCCCGGGAAGAGCACCAGCTCCAGGCCCTCGGTCCGCCTGGTCGCACGCCCTGCGGCGGCCGCCACAGAGGCCCCCTTGAAGGCGGGTGCGACGGTCTTGGCCTCCGCTTTCACAAGGCCATCGTGCAGGGCCTGCTCGAAGGTGCCGCCCTGCAGCACGGCCTTCTCCCAGCGAGCCCGGAGGTAGGTGTGGTAGTCCGCAGCCGGGGCCGACCCGAGCGCCTTGAGGAGGCCCAGGAGGACGTCCTCACCCTGGCGCGTGTCGTAGAGGGTGCCCACCGTGGGCTGCTGAAGCACCGCGGCGCCAGGGGTGGTGTAGTCGCCCCAGCTCTCCAGCCAGTGGTTCTCTGGCAGGACCAGTTGGCACTGGGCGGCGGTCTCGTCCTCCATGAGGCCGATCCAGGCCCGCAGGGGCACCTTGGCCACGGCGTCCTTCCAGGCGGCGGCCCGGGCATAGGTGAAGGCGGGGTTCACGTCCCAGAAGATGGCGGCGGCATAGCGGCCGGCGGCCATGCCCTGCACAGCGGCCTCAAGGTCTCGGGTGGTGGCCAGGGGCTCGGCGGGGCTCAGGGCCACGGCCTCGGAGCCCAGGAGGGCATTGAGCAGGTGGGCGGCTTGGTGGGCTTCGGCGGGCATCTGGGCGCCGCAGAGCACCACGGCGTTGCGGCCCGCGTGCTGGAGGTCCTTCACCAGGTTCGCCCAGGCCTGGGCGGGGACGTCAGCCGGCGCCCCGCCGGACACGGCGGAGAGGTCTGCGCCGGCGGGCAGGGACAGGCCTTTGGCGGCCAGCTCCCGGGCGAGGGCGAAGGCCACGGCGGCCAGGCGCGAGGGCGCCACGGGGTAGCGGTGGTCGGCGTTGGTGCCCGTCAGGGTCAGGGGGCCTTCCAGCACCCAGAGGCGGTTGATGGGCTCCTTGGCGCTCTTCAGGCGGCGCTGGGCGCCCCAGGCGGCCAGGGTCTCCGGATCCTCGCCGTTGAGGAAGTCGGCGCCCAGGCTGAGGATCACCTTGGCCTTGGCCAGGCGGGGCTGGATCGCCACGCTCTGACCGTAGCTGGCGCGGGCGGCCTCCTCGGCGGCGTCTCCGGCGGCGGGCTCGTAGGCCAGGTGCTCCAGGGTCGGCAGGGCGGCCTTGAGGTCGGCCAGCAGGGCCTTCCGGCTGGGAGAGGCGAGCGCGCCCGAGAGCAGCAGCACGGGCTTGCCGGTGGCCTTGGCTTCCTTGAGGGCGCCCTGGAGCCGGGCCTCGGCTCCGGCCCACCCAATGGTGCGGCCCTCGGCCTTGGGGGCGCGCAGGCGATCGGGATCGTAGAGCCGCAGGACATCGGCCATGGCGCGGGGGCTGGTCTTGCCCCGCACCCCGGGGTGCTCGTCATTGCCCGTGAGGTGGATGGGGCGGCCCTCCCGGGTCTTCACCAGGACGGGATAGACCCGGCGGCCTTCCTGGAAGGCGCTGGCGTAGTAGTTGGCCACGCCGGGGGTCACTTCCACGGGGCGCTTGGTGTAGGGCACCACGGTGCCCTGGCCCTTGCGGTCGCAGCCGACAGTGGCGGCCAGGGCAGCGGCCGCGCTCACCAGCCCCAGGAAGTCGCGGCGGGAGACGCCGCTCTGGGGGGGCAGGCCGTGGACATCGTCATAGGCCGGGACAGCGCCCGGCAGGAACTCGTCGTGGGCGGCCTGGCGGGCCTCCGGCGTTTCCACGCGCTCTTCCAGCGTGCGCCAGAACCGGGGCGCTTCCACGGGGCCATGATCGGGGAGTCGGGTCTTCATCGGGTCATCCACGGCGCTTGATGGCGTGTTCGGGGGGCGTGACGGGAATCCGCTGGAGGGCCAGGGCAGGCGCCTCCGGGGTTTCCCGGTCAGTCAGGAAGGCCAGGCTCAGGGCCTGGCGGCCCAGCAGGAAAGGGCCCGCCAGCAGGGCGGCGGCCCGATCCAGGAGGGGTGTGCGGTTGGCGTCGGCCATGGTCGGTCTCCCCTGGGTGCTAGCGGTGGCAGGCGGCGCAGTGTTCGGCGCCCCGGGTGATCTTGGAGCCCGGCGGCAGCGCCGCATGGGGGTCGCGGTGGCAGGCTAGGCAGTTGCCCATGCGCATGCCCATCTCGCGGGTGACCACCTTCATGGTCTGGACCTCGCCGTGGCAGCTCTGGCAGGCGATGCCCGCGTTCACGTGGGGCCGGTGGTCGAAGAAGACGTGGTCGGGCAGGGTGTGGACCCGCTGCCAGGGCAGGGGCTCGCCGGTCTGGGCGATGCGGGCCAGCTTCTGGATGGCGGGACGGTCGGCCTTGGTCACCTTGTGGCAGCCCATGCAGAGGTCCACGCTCGGGATGCCCGCGTGCCGCGACTTGTCGACGCCCGTGTGGCAGAACTGGCACTGCATGCGCAGGGTGCCCGCATGCAGCTGATGGCTGAAGGGGATGGGCTGTTCCGGCGCGTAGCCCTTGGCGAAGCGGTCCGGCTCGGTGAGCCAGCCCACGGAGAGGATCGTGACGAGGATCGCCACGGCCGCGGCCGGCAGGACGAAGCGGAACGCTCGGTCGAACGGGTGCATGCACAACCCCTTGGGAAGCGCTGGTCCGCGGGTGAGGCCGGGAGACCATCGGAGAACAGGTGGGACGATTTCAGAGCTGGTGGACGTGCCAGGGCTGATTCAGTAAACGCATGTGAAGAAATCATTAATGAAAATCAAAAGAGAACCAGACCGGAGGTGTGGTGACAGCCTCCTGGGGAAGTTGTGCTGTCGGTCACGATGATAGAACACCGCGAAAAGAATGTTTAACTATTTTTTCTGAGATACTTCCATGCATTTAAGACGATTTTGGGGTTGTCTATATAGACCTCATCCGAAAGAACGATTTCCTCCATGGTAGGTCCCCGGATTCCGGTCCCTAGAGCGTGGTTTGGGCAGGGCTGCCCCCGGGTTGGAGAGGCCCAACCCGCACCGACCTCTGGCCGCAGGAGCCTAGGCGGGAAAGCCCATCCAGGGCTTCAGCAGGCCCAGATGGCCGAGAAGAGCACCCATGCGCTCCACGGGCAGACCCATGACGGTGGAGAAGCTGCCTTCCACGGTCTCGATGAAGAGGGCGCCGATGCCCTGGATGGCGTAGGCGCCAGCCTTGTCCATGGGCTCGCGGGTGCCGACATACCAGCGGATCTGCGCCTCGCTGAGGGGGCGGAAGAACACCTGGGACGTATCTACGAAGCTGTGGATGGTGTCGTTCTTCTGCAGGCAGAGCCCCGTGTGCACCTGGTGGGCCCGGCCCTGGATCAGGGTGAGCATCCGCACCGCGTCTTCCACATCAGCGGGCTTGTTCAGGGTGTGGTGGTCCACGGCCACAGTGGTGTCGGCGGCCAGGACCCAGCGGCCTGGATTGCGCTGGGCAATGACCTC
>JAAXXS010000238.1 GCA_013334395.1 Holophagaceae bacterium
TGCTTCTCGGCGATGGCCAGCTTCTCCTTGGTGGTGTAGCCGCTCAGCTCGAGGATCTCGAGGCGGTCCTCCAGGGGCTCGGGGATGTGGTGCCGCACGTTGGCGGTGGCCAGGAAGAGCACCTGGCTGAGGTCGAAGCCCACGTCCAGGTAGTGGTCCTGGAAGTTGGCGTTCTGCTCGGGATCCAGCACCTCCAGCAGCGCGCTGCTGGGATCCCCGCGGAAGTCCGAGGCCATCTTGTCGATCTCGTCCAGCAGCATCAGCGGGTTGCGGACCTTGGCCTTCTTCATCAGCGAGATGATGCGGCCGGGCATGGAGCCGATGTAGGTGCGGCGGTGGCCGCGGATCTCGGCCTCGTCCCGCACGCCGCCCAGGGACACCCGCACGAAGGGCCGGTTCAGGGCCCGGGCGATGCTGCGGGCCAGGGAGGTCTTGCCCACGCCGGGAGGCCCCACCAGGCAGAGGATGGGGCCGCGCAGGGGCGCCGGGCCGGGGGCCGACCCATCGGCCTCGGACCCGGCGGCCGGACCGCCCAGGCTGCGGAGCCGCGCCATGACGGCCAGATGCTCCAGGATGCGGGCCTTGATCTTGTCCAGGCCGGAGTGGTCGTCGTCCAGCACCTGCTCGGCCTCCAGCAGGTCCAGGCGCTCCTCGGCCATGGCCTGCCAGGGCAGGGCCAGCAGCCAGTCCAGGTAGGTCCGGCTCACGGTGGCCTCGGCGCTCTGCGGCGGCATGGCCTCCAGGCGCTCGACCTCCTCCAGGGCCTTGGCCTTGGCCTCGGCGCTCATGCCGGCGGCCTCGATCTGGCCCCGCAGGCGGGCGGTCTCGTCCTTCTCGTCCTTCTTGCCCAGCTCCTGCTGGATGACCCGCATCTTCTCGTTCAGCACGTACTGCTTGTGGTCCTGATCCAGGCGCTGGCGGGTCTTCTCGTCCAGGGTCCGGTCCACCTCGCTGCGGGCGGTGTCCATCTCCAGCAGCTTCAGCAGCGCATCCAGGCGCGGCTGGATCTCCAGCCACTCCAGGATGGTCTGCTTCTGCTTCACGTCGGCTGGCACCAGACCCGCGACCGTGTCGATGGCCTTGCCCAGGGGCAGCTCCCGGATCTGGTCAAGGCTCAGCAGCCGCGAGGCGTCCGGGTTGCGGCCCAGGAAGGCCTCCACAGCCTGGTAGAAGGGGGCCAGGGACTCGGTGGACACGAAAGCGGGCTCGGGCAGCAGGCAGGCCTCGGCCTGGATGACCTCGCCGCTGTCGTCGTATCTCTGCAGGCTCACCCGGGCCACGCCCTTGACGCCCACCTTGTAGAAGTCCTTGGGCAGGGCGATGACGGATTCCACCAGGGCCAGGGTCCCGACGGAGAAGAGATCGGCCTGGCCCGGCACCTCCACCTTGGGATCCCTCTGCGTGAGCATCAGCAGGTGGTCCCCGGCCTTGATGGCCAGCTCGAGGGTCTTCACGGAGGCGGCGCGCCCCACCACGAACGGCACCCTCGCGCCCGGGAAGAGCACCATGTCCCGGATGGGAATGGCCGGCAGCGTGAGGGTCTTGGGAACGGCCATGGGCCGCCTAGCCTGCGGCGGAGATGGGGTGGGAGGGCAGGCCCATCACCTCTTCGACCTTCTGGCGGGTGATGCGCAGGGTCTCGCGGGTGGTGCGCTTGTCCGAGGGCAGCTCGTACATGGGCTCCAGCAGGATCTGCTCCACCAGGCTGCGCAGCCCGCGGGCGCCCAGCTTGCGAGTGAGCGCCTGCTCAGCGATGGCGGCGATGGCGCCCTCGTCGAAGCTCAGGTCCACATCGTCCATGTCGAACAGCTTCACGAACTGCTTGGTGATGGCGTTCTTGGGCTGGGTCAGGATGGCCACCAGGGCCTCCCGGTCCAGGGGCGTGAGACCTGCCACCACGGGCAGGCGGCCCACCAGCTCGGGGATCAGGCCGAAGCGGATGATGTCCTCGGGCTCCACCAGGGCCAGCATGCCCTCCTTGTCCTCCTTGGAGGAGGGCGTGGAGCCGAAGCCCACGGCCTTGGCCCGGATGCGCTGCTTGATGATGTCCTCGATGCCCACGAAGGCGCCGCCGCAGATGAACAGAATGTTGCTGGTGTCCAGCTGGATGAACTCCTGGTGGGGGTGCTTCCGGCCGCCCTGGGGCGGCACGTTGGCCACGGTGCCTTCCACCAGCTTGAGCAGGGCCTGCTGCACGCCCTCGCCGCTGACGTCGCGGGTGATGCTGGGGTTCTCGCTCTTGCGGCCGACCTTGTCGATCTCGTCGATGAAGACGATGCCGCGCTGGGCCCGCTCCACGTCGTAGTTGGCGGCCTGCAGCAGCTTGGTGAGGATGTTCTCCACGTCCTCGCCCACGTAGCCGGCCTCGGTGAGGGTGGTGGCATCGGCCATGGCCAGGGGCACATCCAGGAACCGGGCCAGGGTCTGGGCCAGCAGGGTCTTGCCGGTGCCCGTGGGGCCCAGCAGCAGGATGTTGCTCTTGGACAGCTCGACTTCCGTGGCGCCCAGGGCCTTCCGGGGAGTCAGGATGCGCTTGTAGTGGTTGTAGACCGCCACGCTCAGGCGCTTCTTGGCGGCCTCCTGGCCGATGACGTAGTCGTCGAGGAAGCTCTTGATCTCCTTGGGCCGGCTGAGGCGGGCCTCATGCTTGCCCAGGGGCTTGCCCTGGCGGCTCATGCGCAGCTGCAGCTGCCCGGCCTCAAGGCACTCGTTGCAGATGAAGGCTTCGGGCCCCGCGAGGAGCTGCTCCACCTCATGGGGTTCCTTGCCGCAGAAAGAGCATTTCTGTTCGCGCTTGTACTTATTCATTCGACATTCCCCTCCTGGGGACCTGCTTAGGCTACATCGTGGATGGTCTTGAGGGCCAGGATCTCGAACCGGCGGACCCCCGCGGGAATCAGAACCCGCACTTCATTGCCCTCTTCCTGACCCACCAGCGCCATGCCAATGGGGGAACTGATGCTGAGATGCTGGGGATGGCCATCCAGTTCCTCCGGAAGGACCAGCGTGTAGGTAAATTTCTCTTCGGAGTCCAGGTCCAGGATCGTGATTTTGGAACCGTAGGCGGCACGGGACTTGGGCAGCCGGCTGATGTCCAGGCTGGCCACCTCGGCGATGCGCTTCTCGAGGGTCACCAGCTTGTTCTGGAACATGTCCCGCTTGGCCAGGGCCTGTTCGTATTCAGCATTCTCGGAGAGGTCGCCCTGGCCGGCGGCCCGGGCGATCTCCAGGGGTATTTCCACCAGGAGGGCCTGCTTGATGCCCTTGAGTTCCTGTTCGAGCTTCACCAGCACGTGCTTTGGCATGGGGGTTTCCGGAAAAGGAGGGTCAAAAAAAGTCGGGCCGATGGGGCCCGGTCATGCAGGGGAGGATTGCAATGATTCTACCCACTCCTGGGGCGGAAGCGGGGCCGGAAGGGGATTGCCCTCGCCGGGCCGGGTCTTGAAGCGCCGGTGCATCCAGAACCACCAGCGGGGATCCTTGCGGATCTGGGCCTCGATGCGGGCGGTCATGAGCTGGGTGGCCACCCAGGCGTCCCGGGCGGGGTCGCCGGTGACGGGCACCTGGAAGG
>JAAXXS010000064.1 GCA_013334395.1 Holophagaceae bacterium
CCGCCGGGCCGAAGCACCCGGGCAAACTCGGTCAGCTGGTGGAGGTTCTCGGCCTCCGTGGCGAAGTAGCCCCAGCTGGTGTAGGCGCAGAAGACGCCGTCGGCAACGGCGTCCTTGATGGGCAGGGCCCGGAGGTCCAGCCGGACCAGAGGGGTCGGGTGGACCTCACGGTGCCGGGCCAGGTTCAGGGGGCTCAGGTCGCCCCCGATGACCCGCAGGCCGCGGTCCCTCAGATACGGGTGCAGCCGCCCCCAGCCACAGGGCAGATCGAGCACCTGGCACCCGACTGGCAGATCCAGCAGGGCGGCCAGGGCAGGACCCTCCTGGGCCGCATCCTCAGCCTTGTCCGCGTAGATGGTGAAGTAGGCGGGATGGTCGAAATCCCGGACGAACCAGTCCATGGGCCGAGTGTGGCAGACCCCTGGCGTTCTGGCTCAGGCCTCTTCGCTCTCGGCTTTCACGAGCTTGACCTGGGGCGCGCTCTGGGGGCTGGGAACACCCTTCCAGACATAGCGGGTGCCGCGCTTCTGGCCGCTCTTGCCGATCTGCTCGGAGGCTTCCAGCTCCGTGAACAGGCGCCGCAGGGTGGCGGGAGCCCAGTCGCACTCCTTGAGACCCAGGGCCTCCTGGGCCTCGAAGCTGCTCAGGGAGCCCTTGGCCTGCAGGGCCTCGCACAGCAGGTTCTTTAGGCCCTCGAGCTCGGGCTTGGAGCGGCGGGCCTTGGTCTTGAAGGCGGGGGCGGGCTCGGCGGCTGGAGCGGCCACGGGAGCCTTGGGCGCAGGGGCCTGGGGGCTGGGAGCGGCCGGAGCGCTCTGGGCCTCGACGAGCAGGCCATCCAGATACATGTCGCCTCGCTCCGCCTGGAAGAACACCACCACGGACCCGGGGGCCAGACCTTCATTCTGGAGGGCGGTGATGATTCGCTCGCCGATACGTGACTTCTGGTCGGAAGAAAGATTGGGGGACTTAATCGTGACGACTGCCATGGCTGCTCCATTATGTTTACGGAACCTATATGATATCTCGCTAAGAAAATTCTGAGAAATATTTATTTTATGACTAATCAGGTAGACTTCCCCGCGAGGGCCCCATGCGGAAGCCAAAAATTGAACGTCCCGAGGAACAGCAGCGTTTCGAGAGCTTTCTGCGCTCCCGCCAGCTGAAATTGACCGGTGAGAGGCTCGAGCTGGTCGAAGAGGTCTTCGGTCAGCCTCACCATTTCGACGCCGACCAGCTACACATGGCGCTCAAGCAGAAGAGCAAGGCCATCAGCCGGGCCACGGTCTACCGGACGCTGGATCTGCTGGTGCAGTGTGGTCTCGTTCGCAAGAGCAGCCTCGGGGACCAGCACGCGCACTACGAGGCGGTGCGCAGCGACGAGCACCATGACCACCTGATCTGCCTGAACTGCGATGCCATCATCGAGTTCTACCGGCCCGACCTGGAGGCCCTCCAGGATCAGATCTGCACCGAGTTTGCCTTCCGGCCCATGCACCACAGCCACCACATCTTCGGGCTCTGCAAGGCCTGCCAGAGTCGGGCCACGGATGACACCGTGCTGGCCCACCGCATGAGCCAGCTGAATACTTAGCTGGTAGCTGATTGCGGGCGGCCATCGTTGCGTGCGGTGGCCACAGGCCCAGCGTTGGCGGTAGTCTGGACCATGGCAAAACTCACGATCCAGGATCTCCAGCGGCTTCCCAAGACGGACCTCCACGTCCACCTGGACGGGAGTCTGCGCATCCCGACCATCCTCGAGCTGGCCGAGGAGCAGAAGGTGAAGCTCCCCGCCAACTCGGTCGACGGCCTGCGACCCTTCGTGGAGGTAGGCGACGACTGCAAGTCCCTGGTGGAATACCTCCGGGCCTTCGACGTCACCCTCTCGGTGATGCAGACCTACGACAGCCTGGTCCGCACAGCCTTCGAGCTGGCGGAGGACGCGGCGCTCGAGAATGTCCGCTACATGGAGGTGCGCTACAGCCCCATCCTCCACCAGCAGAAGGGCCTGACCATGCACGCCATCGTGCAGGCCGTGCTGGAGGGCCTGGCCAAGGCCGAGCGGCAGTACAACATCAAGACCGGCGTCATCCTCTGTGGTATGCGGCACATCTCCCCGGACATCTCGCTCCGGCTGGCTGACCTGACTGTGGCCTTCAAGAACAAGGGCGTGGTGGGCTACGACCTGGCTGGCGCCGAGGAGAACTTCCCCGCCAAGCGCCACAAGGACGCCTTCGGCCGGGTGCTCCAGAACAACATCAACTGCACCCTCCACGCGGGCGAGGCCTACGGCCCCGAGAGCATCCACCAGGCGATCCACCTCTGCGGCGCCCACCGCATCGGCCACGGCGTGCGGCTCATCGAGGACGGCGACCTGCTGAACTACGTCAACGACCACCGCATCCCGCTGGAGTGCTGCCCGTCCAGCAACGTGCAGACCAAGGCCGTGAAGAAGATGGCCGATCACCCCATCCGCCTGTTCTATGACCTGGGCCTACGGGTCACCGTGAACACGGACAACCGCATGGTCACGGGCACCACCGTCAGCCGGGAGTTCCAGGTCATCCACGATGAGCTGGGGTTCAACCTGGAAGAGATCAAGGAGCTCATCCTCATGGGCTTCAAGAGCGCCTTCCTGCCCTACGCCCTGAAGCGGGCCCTGCTCGCGGAGGTGGTGCACGAGCTGAAGTCCTTCACGCCGGAGAGCCTCGAGAGCAAGCGGGAACACCTGTAGTATCCTGACTCGTGAGGTCAAGATTCATGCTGGACCGCTTCGCCGCCTTTCTCGACAGCCACGCCAAGGTTCTCCTCACCACCCACGAGAATCCGGACGGGGATGGCGTGGGTGCGGCCGTGGCGCTGGCGGCCTACCTGAAGGGCCAGGGCACCGAGGTCCGGATTGTGGTCACCCCCTCGCTGCCAGAGAACCTGCGCTTCCTGGATCCCCAGGGGTGGGTGGAGGTCTTCGAGCCTGCGGGCCGCCACGCGGACCTGGCCCAGTGGCCCGAGGCCTGGCTGCTCGTGGATGCCTCGGAGCCCCAGCGGATGGGTCCATTGACGTCCCTGTTCCTGACGACGAAGGCGGTTCGGGCCTGCCTGGACCACCACCTGAAGGACGCCCCGGATGGCTTCCACGCGGAGTTCACGGACAGCACCGCCAGCGCCAGCGCCGAGCTGGTCTATGACCTCGTCCGGCCGCGCGTCGGGGGCGAGCTGCCGCCGGTGATGGTCCAGGCCCTGTATGCCGGACTGGTGAGCGACACGGGCAACTTTAGGCATTCCAATACTACCCCTAAGGTGCACCACGCCGCGGCGGACCTGATTGCTCAGGGTGCCCACCCGGCCCGCACCTTCAACGCCCTCTACCAGACCGCCACTCCCGCCAAGCTCAAGCTCTTCGGCCGGGCCATGGGGGGGCTGCAGCTCCGCGGCGAGGGGAAATTCGCCTACGTGGCGGTCACCCAGGCCGACCTTGCGGCCTGCGGCGCGACCCCCGAGGATCTTGACGACCTGGTCGAGGAACCCCGCAAGCTGCTGGGGGTGGAAGTGGCCGCCCTGTTCTCGGAGACGGCCGATGGCCGCGCCAAGGTCAGCCTCCGGTCCCGGGAGCGGGTGGATGTGAATGCCGTCTGCCGCCAGTTCGGCGGTGGGGGGCACCGACTGGCCTCTGGCGCCAAGGCCGCCCTGGCCCTGCCGGGGTTCATCGCCCAGGTGGAGGCGGCGGTCCTGACCCAGATGGGGCAGGATATTGTTTAAGGCAATAATTTAATTAGTTGAGATCGATTCTAAAAATCGGCGATCCTTTTTTCCCCGTCGTGGCATCCAAGTCGTTGAACCAACTTCCCTGGACCCCCCTCATGTCTCCCACCGATCCCAGCAGCGCCCCGAAGCTTGAGCTCTTCTGCAAGCTGCAGGCGGACAAAGTCCCCTTCATCGCCAAGGCGAACGTGCCCTCCGTCTTCGGCAAGTTCACGGTCTACGGCTTCCTCGAGCACGCCACCGGCAAGGAACACCTGGCCATCGTCAGCGGCGAGATCGACGCCCGCCGCCGGATCCCCGTGCGCGTCCACTCCGAGTGCTGGACCGGGGACGTGCTGGGCAGCCTGAAGTGCGACTGCCGGCAGCAGCTGGAGGAGGGGCTGCGCCACGTGGCCGAGCACGGCGGCATGGTGCTCTACCTGCGCCAGGAGGGCCGCGGCATCGGCCTGCTCAACAAGCTCAAGGCCTACACCCTCCAGGAGCAGGGGCTGGACACGGTGGAGGCGAACCACTCGCTGGGCTTCCCGGATGACCTGCGCACCTACGACTGCGCGGTGGAGATGCTGAAGTTCTTCGGCATCACCAAGGTCAAGCTGCTCACCAACAACCCCCGCAAGATCGGGGCGCTGGAGTCCGCCGGCATCGACGTGGACCGCGAGCGCCACCAGCTGGCCTCGAATCCCCACAACCTCCGCTACCTCAAGACCAAGGCCCGCAAGAGCGGCCACATGCTGGACTTCGAGGAAGAGGCTCTCTAGGGCTGTTAGCTTTAGCTCATGCCCATCCCCGTCTCCGACCAGACCATCTCCGACATCTCCCACGTCATCCAGCTGTCGGTGGCGCCGGTCTTCCTGCTGACGGCCATCGGCACGATCCTCGGGGTGCTCTCCACCCGGCTGGCCCGGATCGTGGATCGCGCCAGGGCGCTGAACGACCGGCTCGAGACCGCCGCGGAAGACCGCATGCCGGCCATCCACCAGGAGATGCAGACCCTGGCGGCGCGGCGGCGCTTCGTGAACTTCGCGATCACCTCCGGCACCCTCTCCGCGCTGCTGGTGTGTGTCAGCATCGCCACGGTGTTCCTGGGCGCGGTCCTGAAGGCCAGCATCGCCATTCCCGTGGCGACGCTGTTCATCCTTGCAATGGGCGCCTTCGTCGCCGCGCTGGTGTTCTTCCTGCGGGAGATCTTCCTCGCGGTGAGGAGTCTCCACCTGGGCTGAGGCGCTAGAGGCTCTTGATGGCCGCGATCTCCTGGGGGCTGAGGAAGCGCCAGGTGCCGGGCTTGAGCAGCGGGTCGGCCAGGGGGCCGAACTGGACCCGGCGCAGCTTGCTGACGGGGTGGCCCACGGCGGCGAACATCCGGCGGATCTGCTGGTTCTTGCCCTCCGTCAGGGTCACCTTGAGCCAGGGGTTGTCGCCCTTCTCGGCGACCTCGATGTGGCAGGGCTTCAGGCGCTGGCCGCTGAGTAGGAAGCCCTCCTGGAACTCCTTGATCAGCTCGTTCGTCGGGTTCCGGTGGACCTTGACGAGGTAGACCTTGGGGATCTCGTGCTCGGGGCCCATGAGCACCTTGGCCAGGGCGCCGTCGTTGGTCATGAGCAGCAGGCCCTCGGAGTTGAAATCGAGGCGACCCACGGGATAGAGGCGGCCCTCCACGCCATGCAGCAGGGCCATCACCGTGGGCCGGCCGCGGTCGTCCTTCACGGTGGTGACGTAGCCCTTGGGCTTGTTCATCAGGATGTAGACCGGGTCCTCCCGCTGGATGGGCTGCAGGTCCACGGTGATCACATCCCGGCGGGGATCGGCCAGGGTGCCCAGCTCGGTGATGGTCTTGCCGTTCACCTGGACGTGGCCCCCGAGGATGATGGTCTCGCAGGCCCGGCGGCTGGCGATGCCCGCCGCGGCGAGGATCTTCTGGAGGCGCTCTTGGCCAGCCTTCACGATCCGGGGAGCGGCCTTGCGGACGGGTGCGGGCTTCGGGGCCGGTGCGACCGGAGCGGCGGGCCGCCGGTTCGGGCGGCTCCCGGCGGCAGGCTTGGCGCCGGGACGGGTCGCGGGCCGGGCGTCGGTGCGGGGAGCCCTTGGGGCCTCTGAGCGGCTGGCAGGCCTGGAGGTGCGTCCCGCCGGTCGGGCCTCGGAGCGGGCCTCTGCCGGAGCTTCAGCGCGAGCGGCGGTCCTGGCGCCGGGGCGGGTCGCCGGGCGGGCGTTTGCGCGGGAAGGCCTCGGGGCCGTGGAGCGGGCGGCGGGCCTGGACGTGCGTCCGGCCGACCGGGTCTCGGAGTGGGCCTCGGCCGGGGCTTCAGTGCGGGCGGCGGGTCGGGTGCCTGGCCGGGCCGCGGGTCGGCTGGTGCTGGATCGTTTGGTGGTGGGCGCAGTCCTGGGCCCCTTCGGGGCGGGTGTTCTCATGGCGGCTCCTTCGGCGTCTCCCGACGCGGAACCCCCAGTCTATCAGGCCGGAGCCGACCGGGTCGCCCGCAGGAAGTAGTGGATGCCCGAGGCCAGCACCAGGCCGGCCACCACCCAATAGATCTCCGGCAGGAACGGGTCCATCCAGGGCCGGTAGCCCAGCGCATTGAAGAAGAGGCCGAGGGAGACGGCGATCAGCTGCATGGCGGTGCTGAGCTTGCCCAGAAAGCTCGGGTGGAACTTGCTGTCGCTCAGGCGGTCCACGGAGGCGAAGGCGTAGAACGAGATCACCAGGTCCCGGGTGATGGCCAGGATCGCCACCCACACCGGAATGGGCGCGGTCATGCCCTCGGTGCGCCAGGCCAGAAGGACGAAGGCGGTGGTCATCAGGAACTTGTCCGCGGCCGGGTCCAGGATGGCGCCCAGGTCGGACCGCTGGTCGAAGGCCCGGGCGATGTAGCCATCCAGCAGGTCCGTTAGGCTCGCGGCGGCGAAGATGATGAAGGCCTGCCAGTGGTGGCCGTACCAGAGCGCGATGGCGAAAAACGGGACCGCGAGAATCCTGAGCAGGGTCAGTGCGTTGGGCAGGGTAAGGGGGCTGGAGGGGTTCATTCCCTTCAGTTTAGACGCAGATCACACGAGACTGCCCGGGCCTTGTTAACCCCTGGTTCTGGGCTACACTTAGGTCAGGAGTTGAGACAATGACTCAAAATCCCCCCATCCCCCTGAGCCTGCTCCAACCTGGAGACCAGGGGGAGGTCGTCCAGGTGTATGCCCAGGGCCCCGTGCGACAGCGCCTGCTGGAGATGGGCTTCATCCGGGGGGCGCAGCTGCGGGTCGAAAAGCTCGCGCCGCTGGGAGATCCCATGGAGCTGGTCATCAAGGGCTACCACCTGTCCCTGCGGCGGGACGAGAGCTCCTGCATCCTCGTGCAACGGGTGGTGTGATGGCTCTTACCATCGCCCTGGCGGGCAATCCGAACTGCGGGAAGACCACGCTGTTCAACGCCCTGACAGGATCGCGGCACCATGTGGGGAACTGGCCCGGAGTCACGGTCGAGCGGCGCAGCGGCACCTTCGAGCACGAGGGGAGCACGCTGGAGGTGGTGGACCTGCCGGGCACCTACTCGCTGTCGGCGCGCAGCGAGGACGAGCGGGTGGCCTCCCAGTATCTGGCCTCGCCCGAAGTGGACCTGGTACTGAACGTGTTGGACGCCTCCAACCTGGAGCGCAACCTCTACCTCAGCACCCAGCTGCTGGAGCTCGGCAAGCCCGTGGCCTTCGTCCTGAACATGGTGGACGACGCCGAGAACCGGGGCATCAACATCGACGTGCCGGCCCTGGAGATCCTCCTGGGCGGGCCGGTCATTCCCACGGTGGGCAACCGGGAGCAGGGCATCACGGAGCTGAAGACCCTGCTAGCCGCCATGGCTCGGGGCGAATCGAACCGCTGCCGGCGGATCACTGTGGACTACGGCCACGACATCGAAGGCGAGCTGCGGCTGCTGGAGGCGGAGATCTGCCGGGACGAGCGCCTGGAGGCGGCCATGCCGCCCCGCTGGCTTGCCCTCCAGCTGCTGGAGAACAACGTCGAGGTCAAGCGGCAGGTGGCCGAGAGCCATGCCCGTGAGGCGATCGGACAGCAGCTGGCCAAGTCCTTCGCCTTCCTGGAACCGCACCTGGGTGCGGACGGGGCCACGCTCGTGGCGGAGCGCCGCTACGGCTTCGCCCACGGCCTGGTGAAGGAGGTGGCCACGGCCGCCGACGACAAGGCCACGCCTACCTCCCGCCTGGACGCGGTGCTCACCCACCGGGTCTTCGGCATCCCCATCTTCATCGCGGTGCTGATCCTGACCTACTCGCTCTCCTTCGTCCTCGGGAAGATCCCCCAGGACTGGATTTCGGAGGGCTTCAAGTCTCTGGCGACCTTCGCGGGCGCACGCCTGCCCGCCGGTGAGCTCACCAGCCTGCTGGTGGATGGGGTCATCCCCGGCGTCAGCGCCGTCATCGTCTTCGTGCCGGTGATCATGATCCTCATGGGCTGCATCGCCTTCATGGAGGACACGGGCTACATGGCCCGGGCGGCCTTCATCATGGACCGGGTCATGCACCTCATGGGCCTCCATGGGAAGAGCTTCATCCCGCTCATCATGGGCAGCGGGTGCAACGTCCCCGCCATCCAGGCCGCGCGGACCATCGAGAGCCGCCAGGACCGCCTGATCACCATGCTCGTCACCCCGCTGGTGAGCTGCTCGGCGCGCCTCCAGGTCTACATCATCATTGCTGGCACCTTCTTCACCCCGCTCTGGGCCGCTGTGGTCATCATCGCCATGCACTTCCTCGGCCTGCTGCTGGCGGTGCTTGTGGGCCGCCTGCTCCGCAGCGCGCTGTTCCAGGGGCCCAGCACGCCCTTCGTGATGGAGCTGCCGCCCTACCGCCTGCCGGTGTTGAAGGCCACGCTCATCCACATGTGGGAGAAGGGCTCGGTCTTCCTCACCCGCGCGGGCACCACCATCTTCGCCGGCGCCACGTTGATCTGGTTCCTGTCCCGCTACCCGGGCATCGCCAACCGGCAGTGGACCCTGGAATACCAGCAGCAGCGCCAGGCCGTCGCCACCCTGAACCTGCCCGCCGCCGAGACCGAAGAGCGCCTTCGGGCCCTGCAGCTCGCCCACGAGAGCCGCATCGTGAACACCAGCTTGGCCGCTTGGCTGGGCCAGAAGGTGGAGCCGGTGCTGCGCCCCATCCTGGACCCGGACCGCAAGCGCCCCGAGGCCTGGAAGGATGTCATCGCCCTCACGGCGGGCTTCGTGGCCAAGGAGATCGTGGTCTCCACCATGGCCGTCATCCACCAGGCCAGCGAGGAGCCCAAGGCCGGCGAGCGCCTGAGCCCGCTGCAGGTGGCCCTGCGGGACGGGTCGGGGCTGAGTCCGCTCACCGCCCTGGCCTTCATGGTGTTCACGCTCATCTACACCCCCTGCCTTGGCACCATCGCCATGATCCGGCGCGAGGCTGGCAGCTGGGGCTGGGCGGCCTTCACCGTGGCCTACGGGCTGGTCCTCGGCTGGGGCATGGCCTGGATCACGGTCGTCGCGGGCCGCTGGCTGGGCTTCGCGTGAGCTTCCAGTCGCTTGCCGCCCTGGCGCTCTCCGCCGCCGCCGCCCTCTGGTTCCTGCGGGGCTTGCTCCGCGAGCTCCGGCCGGTGGAGGACTGCGCCTCCGGCTGTGGCACCTGCGCCAGCGGGTGTCCCTTCCAGGCTCCGGCGCCGCCCACGGACGGCAAGCGGCTTAGGATCAGTTCAGGGGCTTGAGGGTCAGGGGATCCCGCAGAGAGAGCCGGACCAGAGGCAGCTTGGCGACTTCGGCGAGGCGGACGGGATGGTCCGGGTCACCGGTTTCCATTTCCGAAGCTTTGCCCACGACCAGAATCACAAGCTGGTTCGGCTCGAGCAGCCGCTTCGCCAGCCGCTGGACCTCCGCGGGGGTGATGGCCTGGACCTTCTCCCGGAAGTCCACCCACCAGTCTTCGCGGGCGCCGAGGATGACCTCCTCCGTCAGCCGCCCGGCCACGGCCTGCCGGCTGCCCCACTGGCTGGGGAAGGCCTCGATGAGGTTGTCCTTGATGACCTGCAGCTCCTCCGCTGGAACAGCAACGTCCCGGAGTTTCTGCATCTCCGCCATGGCCAGACGCAGGGCGTAGGCCACGGAGCGGTTCTTGGTCTGCATGCTGCCGGTGAGGTCCCCGCGCCAGTGGGGGCCAGGGCCGAGGGCGGTGCGGACGCCGTAGGTGAGGCCCTCGTCCGAGCGGATCTTCTTCATGAGCCGGCTGGTGAAGCCCGAGGCGCCCAGCACCTGGTTCATGACCAGGGCGGCGTGCCAGTCGGGATCGCTGCGGCGCAGGCCCGGGAAGGCCCACTGCACCATGGACTGGGGGGCGTCCTTGTCGCTGACGTAGATGCCGGGCTTCCGCGTGAAGGCAGGCGCGGGCACGGCGGGACTCGCCTGGGCCAGGGCACCGGCCTTCAGGGCGCCGAGGCCCGCGTTCAGCTTGTCGAGGATGACCTTGCGGTCGACCTGCCCGGACACGGTCACCACCAGGTTCGCCGGGGTCAGGAGGCGCCCGTGGAAGGCCAGCAGGTCCTCGCGGGTGATGGCCTCCAGGCTGGGGGCGGTGAGGTCCGCGCTGGCGAAGTGGCTGTCCCCGAAGAGCAGGTAGCTCATCTGGTAGGCGGCGATGGAGGTCACTGCGTCGTTGCGCCGGCTCAGGGCCTGCCGCTGCTGCCGCTTGGCCAGGTCCAGCCGATCCTGGGCGAAGGCTGGCTCCTGGAAGACCTGGAGCAGCAGGCTCAGGCCCTCGTCCAGATCCCGGTTCAGCACCTGGAGGGAGAGGCTGCCGGTGGTCTCGCCACAGGCGCTGCTGAGGGTGGCGGCGAGGGCCTCCAGCCGGTCATCGAGCATGGCGGGGGCCAGGCTCGCGGTGCCCCCGCGGGCGAGCTGGGCGCCGAAGAGCTGGGCCAGGCCCTCCTTGCCCTTGGGATCCAGGTAGGCGCCGCCCCGCCAGGAGACGGTGACGCGCACCAGGGGCGAGGGCTCCTTCTCCGAGACCGAGAGCACGACCGGGATGCCGTTCTTCAGCTTGGCCTTGTGCTCCTTGGCGCGGGGCACCTGGAAGGCCAGGGGGGCGAAGGTCAGCTGCTCGGGGCGGCTGGGGATGGCCTGGGAGAAGGCGCAGGGGGCGCAGAGGGTGAGGATGAGTGCGGTGCGGCTGAGCATCACTTGCCCTCCATCTTCTTCATGCGCTCAGGGCCCATCTTGAGCGGGTCGTCCGCCGGGGCCTTGGCTTCCTTGCGGGTGGTGAGCAGCACGTTTCGGCCCTCCCGGGGGAAGCAGGTCCGGGCCACTCGCAGAACGTCTTCGCGGGTGACGGCCTGGGCGCGGTCCTGGGCGGCCTGGAAGTCCGCCACGGTGCCCACGGCCAGGTACTGGGCCAGGGTCTCCCGGATGCCGGCGTTGGTTTCGAGGCGGCTGGCGAGGCCCACCTGGGTGGCCTTCTTGTAGCGCAGCAGTTCTTCTTCCGTGACACCGTCCTTGGCCACCTTGGCCAGCTCCGCGTAGAGCAGAGGCTCCAGGTCCGAAGGGCGCTTGCCCGGGGCCGGCGTGGCCCGCAGCGAGAAGGTGCCGCCGAGCTTCTGGCCGCGGAAGCTGGCGCTCGCCTGGGTGGCGACCTTCTGCTCCAGCACGAGGGCCTTGTTCAGGCGCCCGGAGGGGGGGCGGCCGCCACCCGCGCCGGGGCGGCTCATGAAGGCGGGGGCGCCGCCCAGGATGCCCGCCAGGGCCTGCAGGGCCGCCGCGTCCTTGTGCACCGCGGACACGGTCTTGAACTCCACCTGGATCGAGGGGGTGGTCTCCACCTCGGCCAGCATGCGCTGCTCCGCGGGCTGGGCGGGCTCGAGGGTGATGAGCTCCGGCACGCCCCTGGGGTTGGCGGGAATGCGGCCGAAGTAGCGCTCGGCCAGGGCCGTGGCCTGGGCCGGGCTGAAGTCGCCCACCAGCACCGCCGTGATGTTGTTGGGGGCGTAGTAGGTCGCGAAGAAGGTGTTGGCCTGCTCGCGGGTGACCTGGGCGATGTCGCTGGGCCAGCCGATGACCTCCCAGTGGTAGGAGTTGGCGGCCCAGGTCATGGCATTGAAGGCCTCGCCCACGATGCCCCCGGGCCGGCTCTCCAGCGTCTGGCGGCGCTCTTCGAGGATCACGTCCCGCTCGCTGTAGAACTCTCGGAACACGGGGTTGGCCAGGCGGTCGGACTCCAGCCACATCCAGAGCTCCAGCTTGTTGGAGGGCAGGCTGGTGATGTAGAACGTGCGGTCCTGGCTGGTGCTGGCATTGAGGCCGGTGCCGCCGGCCTGGCTGTAGATCTTGTCCATCTCGTCCTTGACGACGAGGCCCCGCTGCTCTTCCACCAGGCGATCGAAGGCCTTGATGAGCTGCTGATGACGGGGCGTCCGGGCCTTGGGGTCCATCATGTTGGCGATCTCGCCCCGGCGCTGCCGCTCCCGCAGGATGGCCATCTCCTCGCGGATGCCGACCTGGATCTGGTCCTGCAGCTCGTTTAGCTCCCCGTCCCGCTTTGCGTCCCGGGTGCCGATGGTGCGCGTGCCCTTGAACATCATGTGCTCGAACAGGTGCGCCATGCCGGTCATGCCGGGGGCTTCGTTGGCGCTGCCCACCCGGGCCATCCAGCCCAGGGAGATGGTTGGCTGGTCATGGCGTTCCACCATCACCAGCCGCATGCCATTGGAGAGGGTCTTCTCCACGAGGGGCAGGGCCTGGGCCGCCAGGGGCGCCGCGGCCAGAGAGACTGCCAGCCAGGTGCGGCAGGCGAGGGGGGTGCGCATGGGTCCTCCAGCGGGGCGTGGGTCACCGGCCCCCGAGGACCCACTATAGCTAGTTCCTCACCTCGAGGTGGGCTTTGAGGGAGGGCCTGGCAAGAAGGAAGGCGCAAGGTCCTAGAGGCCCCGGCTCCACTCGGGCCGGAGCGGCACCTGGCCGGCGAGGGCCGCGTTGATGGCGGCGAGGATGGCCTCGCGGTCTCGGGGCAGGCGGCCTCCGATGGGCAGGTAGTTGGAGGCATGGTTCGAGCGGAAGATGGCGGCGGCGGGGTGAGCCTCCTCGATGAACCAGCGCAGCTCCGTCAGCAGTCCCGGGACATCCGGCAGCTCGAAGCGGCCCTGCTCGGCCAGCCGGGCCAGGGGCGTGCCCGGCACCACCGTGAGGGTCAGGGTCGAGAGGAACTTGGGGTCCATGGCCGTGGCCAGCCGTCCGGAGGCGCGGGCATGGGCCTCGCTGCGCTCGCGGCCCCCGGCGCCCAGCAGGAAGATCAGCGACTGCTCCAGACCCGCCTCCCGGGCCCGCCAGGCGGCCTCCGCGTGCTCGGCGGCGGTGGCGCCCTTGGCAAGGCGCTGCAGGGTCACGTCATCCCCGGACTCGGGGCCGATGTAGAGCAGCGCGAGGCCCAGCTCCCGGAGGCGGCGCAGCTCCTCCGGTGTCTTCTCGAGCAGGTTCCGCGCGGTGGCATAGGTGCTGACGCGCCGGAGCCGGGGAAAGGCTGCCGTGAGCGCGCGGAGGATGGGCTCCCAGTGCTCGAGGTCCATGGCCAGCGGGTCGCCATCCGCCACGAAGACGTGCCGCACCTCGCCCGCGAAGCGGGCTCCGGCCTCGGCGATGTCCGCCAGGACTTCCTCTAGCGGCCGCACCTGGAAGGACTTCGAGCGGTACATGGCGCAGTAGGTGCAGGCGTTCCACGAGCAGCCCAGGGTGGCCTGGAGGATGAAGGACTCGGCCTCGCTGGGCGGGCGGAAGAGGGGCTCGGCGTAGCGCATCCGGGGCTAGGGCGCCGCGATGAGCCGGATGCCCTCCGGCTCGATGGCGATGCGCCGGCTCTTGTAGAGCGAGCCGATGGTCTGCTTGAACACCTTCTTGCTGATGCCGAGGCTGTCGTAGATGGTTTCGGGCTGGCTCTTGTCCGTGAGGGGCAGGAACCCGCCGCGGCGCTTCAGCACGTCCAGGACGCCCTGGGCGATGCTGTCGATCTTGGCGTAGCCCGGCGCCGTGAGCGCGATGTTCAGCTTGTGGTCGGCGCGCAGCGCCTTGATCCAGCCGTCGCGGACCTCGCCCCGGGTCAGCTCGCTGAAGACGTCGCTGTTGTGCACCATGCCCCAGTGGCGGTGGTTGACCACCACGCGCACGCCGATCTCCGTGAACTCCGCGACCATCACCGAGACCTTGTCCCCCTCCCGGTAGTCCTCGGCCTCGTCGCCGAGAAAGTCGTCCAGGCGCGCTGAGGCGGCCAGGCGGCCCTGGTCATCCAGCACGACGGCCACCAGCACCTTCTGGCCCTCTTTGAGCCGGTGCCGCTGCTCGTGCTTCACTTCCTTCCAGGGCAGCAGCAGGTCCTTCGGCATGCCCCAGCCCAGGAAGGCGCCGGACTTGTTCACGGCCACCACCTTCAGGCAGGCGATCTGGCCCCGCTGGCAGAGGGGCTGGCGGGTGGCGGCGACGAC
>JAAXXS010000239.1 GCA_013334395.1 Holophagaceae bacterium
CGCCGAAGGTGGGCTCCAGGGCCTTGACGACCTGGCAGAACCGGTCGATGTCGAGCTCGTCCACTTCGATGTCGAACACGTCGATGTCGGCGAAGCGCTTGAAGAGCACGCCCTTGCCTTCCATGACCGGCTTGCCGGCCAGGGCACCGATGTTGCCGAGGCCCAGCACGGCGGTGCCGTTGGAGATCACCGCCACCAGGTTGCCCTTGGCCGTGTACTCGTAGGCAAGCTCAGGATCCTTCTCGATGGCGAGACAGGGTTCGGCGACGCCGGGGGAGTAGGCGAGGGACAGGTCCCGGGCCGTGGAACAGGGCTTGGTGGCCACGACTTCGATCTTCCCTTTTCGTCCCTGCGAATGGTAATCGAGGGCTTCCTGTCTTTTCTTCATAGCCACACTCCTTGGATTGAGTGCCCTGTCAATGGGCTGAAGGCCACAGCTTACACCGCAGGACGGGCTCTCCTTCCTGGAAGGTCTTCAATTACCGCCTTTGTTGCACGGATCACATGCAAGGCTTCCCTGATGGCCGGCCCGGGGGTAGGCTTCCTCCATCACCCCGGAGTTCCCATGCGTGCCCTGCTGCTCGTGCTGCCCTGCCTGCTGGCCAGCTTCGCTGCAGCCCAGAAAACTCCGGCATCCACCAAGGCTGTGGCGACAGCCAAGGAAGCCAAAGTGGAGTGGGACGGAGAGTGGACCCTGAAGGCCTCCCAGAGCGACAACGTCGACGAGCAGATCGACGCCCACCTCAAGGACCTCAACTTCGCCATGAAGCTCTACTGGAGGAAGAAGCTTCAGTCCGCCTGCCGCAGCTTCAGCAAGCTCGACATCCTCGCCGGGGACAGCTTCACCGTCACCCTGGGCAAGGAGCGGCCCATCGACACCCCCGGGGATGGCACGGAAGGCGAATGGAAGCGCAGCGACGGTGAAGTCTTCAAGGCCAGCCTCACCCGGAGCGGGGCCACCCTGACCCAGATCCTCACCGGAGATGGCGGTGTCCTCAGGTATGTCTATTCCATGCGGAAGGACGGCGATTCCCTGGCCCTGCAGGCCACCTACACCCACCCCAAGCTGGACAATCCCTTCACCTACAAGCTGGTGTTCAAGCGGAACGACTGAGCCAGCTTTCGGTCAGACTGGGCGGATGTTCTTGCCCGCGCCGCCGCCCCTGCCCTGCCGTCCCCCGTGGTGGGCCTCCGGCGGCCACCTGCAGACGATCCTGGGCAACTACCTGCCGGGCGCCTTCCCGGACCACCCTTCGGGACCCTTCCGGATCCCTCTGCCGGACGGGGATCAGCTGGCCGGGCGCTACTACCCGGGAGAGACGGATGTCCTGGTGCTGGTCTTCCACGGCCTGGGGGGCAGCGACCAGGCGCACTATGTGCGGCGCACGGTCACCCTGGCCCGGGGGCTGGGCCACCATGTCTGGACCGTGAACCACCGCGGCTGCGGCGAGGGCCGGGGCCTGGCCCGGCGGCCCTACCACAGCGGCGCCGGGGATGATCTGGGTGCCGCCTTCGCCGCCGCAAGGCAGCGGCATCCCGGGCTGCGGCAGCTTGCCGTGGGCTACTCCCTCTCGGCCAATGCCCTGCTCCTGAACCTGGGAGGAGGCCTGCCGGCCCCCGCCGCCCAGCCCGACGCCGCCATCGCCGTGAATCCTCCCGTGGACCTGGGCGCCTGCTCCGATGCCATCCACCGCGGCCTCAGCCGGCTCTACGAGCTGCGCTTCATCCGCCGCTGCCGCCAGGCCATCCACGAGCGGCAGGCGGACGGCCTGATCACCGAGGCCTATGCCACCCGGCCCTTCATGACCCTGCGCGAGTTCGATGATGCCTACACCACCCAGGCCTCGGGCTTCCGGGACGCGGAGGACTACTACGCCCGCTGCTCCGCCCGCCACCACCTCGCGAGGATTACCGTGCCGACAGTGGTGATCATGGCCAAGGACGACCCCTTCATCCCCTGGCGCGACGCCGCCGAGGCGAACCCCTCCGCCAGCGTGTACCTGCACTTCGAGGACCACGGCGGCCACATGGGCTACCTCAGCCGCGACCTGCCCGGGCACCGCTGGCTGCCCTACGCCATTCAGCACTACGCCCGGCAGCTGCTCAGCGTCCCATCGGCATGAGCGACCGCAGCTCCGCCACCAGCCCCGGCAGCAGCGCCGCGACCCGGTCGATCTGGTCGGCGGTGGTGCCCAGGCCCAGGCTGAACCGCACGGTGCCCCGGGCGTAGGCCTCGGGAATCCCCATGGCCCGGAGCACGTGGCTGGGCTCGCGCATGCCGGTGCTGCAGGCGCTGCCCGTGGACACGCAGATGCCCTGCTCCGCCAGCCGCAGCTGGAGGGCCTCGCCTTCGAGTCCCGCGAAGCCCAGGAGGCTCGTGTTGGGCAGCCGCAGGGCGCCCGCGCCGTGGACGCGCACCTCGGGGATCTCGGCCAGCACCCGGGCCTCGAACCCGTCCCGCAGGGCCAGGACCCGGGCCACCTCCGGCAGCCGGGCCTGGGCGAGAGCTGCGGCCCGGCCCAGGCCCACCAGGCCCGGCACGTTCTCCGTGCCGCCCCGCCGTCCCCGCTCCTGGGAGCCGCCCAGCATCAGGGGCTTCAGGCGCACGCCCCGGCGGATCATGAGCAGCCCCGTGCCCTTTGGGCCGTGGAACTTGTGGCCGCTCAGGGTGAGCAGGTCGGCCCCCCAGGCCCCGGCATCCACAGGCACCTTGCCCAGGCACTGGGTGGCATCCACCAGGAAGAGGGCGCCCCGCTGCCGGGCGAGTCGCCCCGCCTCGACCACGGGGCTGAGCACCCCGGTCTCGTTGTTGGCGGCGATGACGGCCACCAGGGCCGTGTCCGGCCGCACCGCAGCGGCCAGGGCCGCCAGATCCAGGCGTCCCTCGCCGTCCACGGGGACCTCCGTCGCCTCGCCGCCCTGGACCTTCCACCAGGCCGCCAGGGCCCGCACGGCCGGATGCTCCACCGCCGTGGTCACCAGGTGGCGCTTCGCCGGGAAGGCCTCCCAGACGCCCCGGAGGGCATGGTTCAGCCCCTCAGTGCCGCCGGAGGTAAAGACCACCTCCGCGGGGGCGCAGCCGATCAGGTCCGCCACCTGTTCCCGCGCCGCCACCAGGGCGCCGTCGGCGAGATGGCCCAGGGCGTAGGCCGAACTGGCATTGCCAAAGCGCTCGGTGAACCAGGGCCGCATGGCCTCGAAGGCCTCGGGATCCAGAGGAGTAGTGGCATTATGGTCGAGATAGGTCAGTTCCATGGTGGGGCCATTCTCCCACTTCCCGGCGCGATGCGGTGATCCCTGCGGCAAGCCCTGGTCGTCTTGGCGCTGACCCGAATCCAACCACAGCACCAGCCACAGGATAGGGATTCATGGAGTCCACAGGCAGACGGCGGTTCTACACCCTGCTTCCCTACGCCGGGCTGCTGCTGGGCCTGACGCTGACGCTGATCGCCTGGCTGCTGGCCTGGCAGGAAGAGAGCACCCGCCTGCAGTTCCAGCGGGAGGTGCGCGCCGAGGCCGCCTTCCAGGTGGTCAAGCACCGCATGGCCGCCCTGGAGAA
>JAAXXS010000240.1 GCA_013334395.1 Holophagaceae bacterium
CCCCCTACGCCCAGGCCATGCTGCTGGGCCGCGCCGAGCGGCTGCTCTACCTGGCGGGGCCTTCGCCCCAGACCAAGCAGGAGCCCATCGCCCTGCGCTTCGGCACCCGCAGCCTCCAGGTCTGGAGTCTGGAGATGCCCGTGGGCTTCCACGCCTCCACCGTGCTCGTCGAAGTGGCGCCCCGGCTGCTGGCCCTCTGCGACCTCAGCGTGCGCTTCGAGCAGGGGGACATCGCCCGGCTGGAGCTGCACCTGGAGGGGCTGGAGAGCACCGCCGGGCTGGCGCCGGCCGAGGCTGGGACCACCCTGTTGACTACCCTCCAGGCCTGGGCCCGGGAGGCCCAGCAGGTCGCCGAGCCCACCGTCACGGTCCACTAGGGGCATCCTTCCCCGCCGGAGCCGGGGCCCCGACGGGTATCCTGGAACCTCGGGGGAAGCATGCCGTTCAGGGATGAGTGCGGGGTCTTCGGAATCTGCCACCAGGTGGAAGCGTCCCGGCAGACCTATCTGGGCCTCTATGCCCTGCAGCACCGGGGCCAGGAGGCTGCGGGCATCTGCTCCGCCGACCAGGAGGGCCTCCACCTCCACAAGGCCCAGGGATACGTGGCGGACGTGTTCACCGAGACGGTGCTCGACGGCCTGCCCGGCGACGCCGCCATCGGCCACACCCGCTACTCCACCACCGGCGGCAACGTCGCTTCCGCGGCCCACCCCTTCCTGATCCACGGGCGCTTCGGCCAGGTGGCCCTCTGCCACAACGGGAACCTCACCAACACCGAGCGCCTGCGCGCCAAGCTCATCGCCGAGGGCCACACCTTCACCAGTCCTTCGGACAGCGAGGTGCTGCTGGCCCTCATCAACCGCGCCCAGGCGGACACCCTGGAGGACGCCGTGGTCTCGGCCCTGCGCGAGGCCGAGGGCGCCTACTCGCTGCTGATCCTCACAGAGGACGCCCTCATCGCCGCCCGGGATCCGCGGGGCTTCCGGCCCCTGGCCATGGGCGCCATGAACGGCACCACCGCCTTCAGCTCCGAGACCTGCGCCTTCGACCTGGTGGGCGCCACCTACCTGCGGGACGTGGAGCCCGGCGAGCTGATCATCGTGCCCCGGCGCTCCGGGGAGCCCGAGTCCCGGTTCCCCCTGCCCCGGGTCCGAGCGACGCCCTGCGTCTTTGAGCACATCTACTTCGCCCGGCCCGACTCGCTGGTCTTCGGCCAGAGCGTCATGGTGGCCCGGCGCGAGATGGGTCGGCGGCTGGCCCTGCGCCACCCGGTGGAGGCGGACCTGGTGGTGCCCGTGCCCGACAGCGGCGTCAGCGCCGCCCTGGGCTACTCAGAGCAGTCCGGCATCCCCTTCGACTTCGGAATCATCCGCAACCACTACGTGGGGCGCACTTTCATCGAGCCCAAGCAGACCATCCGCAGCTTCGGCGTGAAGGTGAAGCTGAACCCCGTGCGCCACCTGCTGGCGGGCAAGCGCGTGGTGCTGGTGGATGACAGCATCGTGCGGGGCACCACCAGCAAGAAGATCGTGCAGATGGTGCGGGAGGCCGGGGCGGCTGAGGTCCACATGCGCATCGCGTGCCCGCCGACCACGCACTCCTGCTTCTACGGCATCGACACCCCCAAGCGGCAGCACCTTATCGCCTCCTACATGCCCCACGAGGAGATCACGGCCTTCGTGGAGGCCGACACCCTGGGCTACCTGGACCTCAAGGACCTGGAAGGCTGCATGGGCGATGACGGCAACGGCTTCTGCTATGCCTGCTTCACGGGCAACTACCCTGTGCCGCCGCCGGGCAGATGACGGGTTCCGGTCCCGCAGGTTCACCGCAAGCCCGCTTTGAGGATGGCCTCCGCTTCCTGGCGGCGGCCCTGGCCCTGGAGCTGGATCATCGGAACAGCGCGGCCATCGTCTCCGCGGCCTGCAACGCGGTGCAGTGCTTCATGGTGACCTTCGAGGCCGCGGCCCGGCGGCATCTTTCGGATCCTGAAGGCGAGGTGCTGCGTCTGCGTGGACAGCTGGAGGCGCTGCTCACGCCCCGCCAGTCCCCCGAAGACGCGGCCCGCCACGCCCTGGATGCCGCCCGCCTGGCCCGGGACCAGGCCTCGCGGCTGCTGCCCCGGCTGATGGCGGACTAAGAGCGGAGAGCTAGTAGCCCCAGCCGATGGGCACGCTGCGCGGCACGGGGTTGCCGCCGAACCGGTCCACGGGCAGGGTCGCCGAGGCCAGGTTCGTGGGCCCGGTCGGGCCACCGATGCTGTGCAGGAACTTCCGGACGTCCTCCCGGAACCAGACGATGAACTCCTGGAAGGCCGCCTGGCGCAGCTCTTCCCGGGTGAGCTCCCCCACCACCTCGACGACGGCAGAGCCGGACGCCTCCGACACCCGGTAGGCCTTCCAGGGCCGGGCGGGATCCGGGCTGGCCGCCAGGACCTGGGCCAGGAACGCGGAGTTCCGTCCGGGCAGAGGGGGCTCACCGGCACTCAAGCCGACGGCGAGACAGAAGCAGAGCAAAACGCGCATGGCCATGGAATGGCACCAGTCGGCGGGAGGTTCCCACCGGCAGGGTGGAGGCTGATAGCTTTGTCAGATGCCCATCGCCATTCTCGGTCCCACGGCCTCTGGCAAGTCCGCCCTTGCGGTGGCGGTGGCGCGGCGCGTGGGGGGCGTTGTGGTCAATGGGGATCCCTACCAGGCCCTCGTGGGCCTGGCCATCGGCACGGGCCAGCCCGGGCCGGAGGAGCAGGAGGGCGTGCCCCACCGGGGCTATGGCGTGCTGCCGCTGTCCGCCCGGCCCAATCCCTCCGCCTTCGGCGCCCTCGTCCGGACCTGGCTGGCGGAGGCCCCCGCACCGGTGCTGGTGACGGGCTCGGGGCTCTACCTGCGCGGCATCTGGGACCAGCTGAGCGAGCTGCCGGAGGTGCCGGTCGCCCTCGTGGAGCGCGTGCGGCGCTGGGGTGCGGACCTGGGGACGCCCTTCCTGCACCGCTACCTGGGGGCCGTGGATCCCGCGCGAGCCGCCCAGCTGCACCCCAACGACACCGCCCGGGTGCAGCGGGCCCTGGCCCTGCACCTAGCCACGGGTCGGGCACCGTCGAGCCTGCTGGCCGGGGTGGAGGCGGCAATCCCTTCCGGCTGGCGCGTGCTGGTGGTCGCCCCCGGGCGGGATCGGCGTCGGGACCGCGTGGTGGCGAGGGTCGAAGCCCAGGTGAGGGCCGGGTGGCCGGAGGAAGTGGCGGCCCTGGTGGCCGCGGGCCATGCGGATGACCTGATCGCCCTGCGGCCCCTGGGCTACGCCGCCTGGATGGCTGGAGGCGAGGTCTCGCGGGTTCAGGCGACGGTGGTGCAGGAGACCCAGGCCTACGCGAAGCGCCAGGCCACCTGGTTCCGCAACCAGCTTCCCAGCGTAACCGTGTGGGATCCCGATGCGGAGCCGCTGGCGGCGGCCTTCACCCGGCTGGAGCTGGCATGACCCCTCGAACCTGGTACGAAGGCCGGACCTCCCTGGACCTGCTCCAGGGCTCCGACTGGGCCTGGATCGGCCT
>JAAXXS010000004.1 GCA_013334395.1 Holophagaceae bacterium
GGGCTTGGACCATCCTGTGGAATTCCGGATCCCGCTTCATGCGCTCCCGCACCGAGTCGATGGCATTCATCACGGTCGAGTGGTGCATGTTGAAGGAGCGACCGATGTCCGCGAAGGGCAGCGAGGCGATTTCCCGAGCCAGGAACATGGCCACCTGACGCGGCAGCAGGATGGCCTGCTGCCGGGAGCGCTTCTTCATCAGGTCGACCAGGGAGACATTGAAGGTCTCGGCCGTCATGCGGAAGATGCGTTCCGGGGGGATCGGGGCCGTGGCCTCTTCCCCGCTCTGCCCCTGGAAGGCGGCATGCGCCACCTCGAGGGTGGGAGGGATCCCGATGAGGCTGGCCTGAAAGATCACTCGGGTCAGAAAGCCCTCCAGGTCGCGGACACTGCCCTTCGCCTTGTGGGCGATGAAGGTCAGGACGTCCTCGGGGATCGGAGGAACATTCGAGAAGTCGGCGTCTTCCAGCTTCTTGCGCAGGATGGCGATGCGGGTCTCGAAGTCCGGCGGCTGGATGTCGGCGGTCAGGCCCCACTTGAAGCGGGTGATGAGCCGCTCGTGACAGCCTTCCAGGCGCTGGGGGGGCTTGTCCGAGGTGATCACGATCTGCTTCCCATGCTGGAGCAGGTGTTCGAGCACGTGGAAGATCTCTTCCTGGGTCCGCTCCATCTTCCCGAGCGTCTGCACGTCGTCCAGCAACAGCACGTCGTTCTGCTGGTACTTCTTGCGCATGGGCTCTGTGTTCTTGGCGCGGATCGCGACGGTGAGCTCGTTGAAGAAGTTGTCGACTTTGACGTAGACCACGCGGAGTTTGGGATCCCGCTCCAGAAGGCCCTTGCCGATGCCCACCATGAGGTGCGTCTTGCCCAGGCCCGCGCCACCGTAGATGAACAGGGGATTCATGCTGAGGGGGGTGGCGGCCTTGCCGTAGCTGTCCACCACGGCCTTGGCTGCGGCGAAGGCGAGCTGGCTGCCGGGGCCCACAACGAAGCGGTCCAGCGTGTAGCGATTGAACAGGTGGGGGAAGGAGACGGGAGGATCCACCGGACCCGGAGCGACGGCCTGGGCGCGCCGAGCGGGCTTGGGCTCTGCCACGGGGCCGCCGTTCACCCGGAACTCCAGACGCAGGTCGCCCAGGCCGCCCACGGCCAGCGCATCGCTGAACTCCTCGGGGAGCTGCTGCTCGATCCAGAGCTTGGCCGCGGCGCTGGGGACCTGGATCCACAGCGTGCCGCCCTTCACTTCCAGCGGCGCGCAGGGCGCGATCCACTCCTTGAAGCTGGCCTCCGGCAACTGCTTGGACAGGCCCTGCCGGATGGTCTCCCAGAGAGTTGTGGGGTCGGTGGATCGCATGGGTGGCACCGGAGAAAGCGAGCAAGCGCGCGCACCGTCGACGGAGGGCGCAGCGCGCGCTCCGGCCACACAGGGCTCGCAGAGGGAAACATCAATCTAGCATCCCGGGCGGGGATGCGCCGTTGGAAATGCCCTTGAGTTGTACGGACCTCGCTGGTATTGTTGAAGGTTCGTCCTCCTCCCCGGGAGGGGACCCCCGAGGTGGAACCATGAAGCGCACCTTTCAGCCCAACAACCGCCGCCGCGCCAAGACCCACGGGTTCCTGAGCCGGATGAAGACCAAGAATGGCCGTCTGGTGCTCAAGCGCCGCCGCGCCAAGGGCCGTCACGTCCTGGCGCTCTAGTCTCCGCCCAGGCCCTGGCCCGTGATCTTCAAGGACCGATTCCGCACGGTCCGTCACAAGGACCACGCGGTTCCCTTACCCCCGCCCCGGCCCCTGCTGGGGCATTCCTCGTTCCTGGACATCCGGGCCTGGCAGCACGCCGAAGCGGACCAGCCGCTGCTGCTGGTGACCTCACCGCGGAAGACCGGGGGCGCCGTCCAGCGGAACCACTTCCGCCGGCAGGTGCGCATGGCCTTCCTGGCCAGCGCCGAGTCCCTTGCGGGCCGCCCCTGGGTGATCTGGGTGCGGCCCAGCCGCTCAACTCCGGCCCTCAGCACCCTCCGCTTCCAGGACATTGAAAGCCAGCTTCGGCTGGCCCTGCGTCGTCTTTCCCCCCGGGAAACCCCATGAAAAACCGCAATGTCATCATCTTCGTCATCGGCAGCATGATCCTGCTGGGCGGCCAGTTCTGGCTGTCCTCGCGCTATGCCAAGCCCGTGCCCGCGTCCAAGGCCGAGGCCACCCAGACCGCACCCGCTCCCGCCAAGGCGGAGCCGGTCGCCCCTGTGGCGACCCCGACAGCCACCAAGTCGGCAGAAGGCGTGAAGGTCGCCGATGCGGCCGCCACCTACACCCTGTCCAACAACGAGCTGACCCTCACCTGGCAGGTCGCCACCGGCGCCCTCAAGCAGGCGGTCTGGCGGCAGGACGGCACGAAGTTCTTCCCCGCCGGTTTCCCCGGGCTGGGGGCCACCCGGGGTGCTGGCTTCGAAGCGGTCCGCCAGGAGGACAGGGGTGCCAAGGGCACGGCCGTGATCTTTGAGAACGCCGCCGGCGAGCACCTGGGCTACGTGGTTCCGAGCCTCGGCCACGTGCTGCAGCTGGAGGGCGCCTCCCCCAGCGGTGCCGCGAGCCTGCTGATCCCAAACCCCGCCACAGAGGAGCCCGTCAAGTACCTGGGCCGCGTCTTCACGCTCAGCGACAAGGGCATTGAGGCGGTGGCCTGGACCGACATGCTGACCGACCCGTTCTTCAGCTTCCTGGGTTCCAAGCGGAAGCTGCTGCCGCCCACCGCGGAGCGCCTGGGCCTGGATGCCGGGCTCGAGAAGGACGAAAAGAACCAGCGCAACCACTACTTCGCCGCCCTCTGGAAGCTGCCGCGCCCGGCGGCCCGGGACAACGCCGTGGGCTACACCCTGCTGCCCGAGCAGGGCCGCCTGGAGGCCTCGCTGTATCTGGGGCCCAAGCAGGACCAGCCCCTGCTGGCCTTCGAGAAGCCCTTCACCCAGGTCATCGACTACGGCTTCTTCGGTGCCGTGGCCCACCTGCTGTTCTGGATCCTCAAGAAGATCCACGCCCTGGTGGGCAACTGGGGCTGGTCCATCGTGCTGTTCACCCTGGTGATCCGCCTCGCCACCTGGCACCTGAACACCAAGCAGACCATCTCCATGCTGCGCATGAAGGACTTCGAGCCGCACCAGAAGGCCATCCAGGCCAAATACGAGAAGTTTGGCAGCGACATGACCAAGAAGGCCGAGATGCAGAAGGAGCTCATGGAGCTCTATAAAAAGAACGGCCACAACCCCATGGGCGGTTGCCTGCCCATGTTGCTGCAGATGCCCATCTTTCTGGCCCTCTGGTCCATGCTCAACGCGGTCTTCGAGCTTCGCAATGCCCCCTTCTTTGGCTGGATCGTTGACCTGTCCTCCCGGGACCCCTACTACATCTACCCGGTGCTCATGGGTGGCTCCATGTTCGCCCAGCAGTACATGACTCCGGCCGTGGGCGATCCCGCCCAGCGCAAGATGATGCTGGTGCTCATGCCCGCGATGATGACCTTCATGTTCGCCCAGAGTCCTGCAGGCCTCACGATCTACTACTTCGTCTTCAACATGATCGGCCTGGCCCAGACCTGGTGGATCATGCGGTCCTACCAGCCCCAGTCCATCACGCTGTAGGAGTTCGCCATGCGCAAGAGCGGCGCCAGCCTGGAGTCCGTGCCTGAACTCATCGCCCGCTGGGCGGGCCACCTCGGCTTCACGGTGGAGGCCAAGTTCGCCCCCTCGGGCGACGAGGAGGCCTTCCCCAACCGCGTGGCCATCTCGGGTCCAGACGCCTCCCACCTGGCCGCCAACCGGGGCGTGGCTCTGGATGCGCTGCAGTTCCTGGTCCACGAGGCCCAGGGCGAGCGCGAGGACTCGAAGCTGGCCTACCTGGATGTGAAAGGCGCCCGCCTCTTCCGCATGCAGGAGGTCATGGCCATGGGCCTCTATGCCGCCGAGAGGGCCCGGGAATTGGGCAGTCATACCCTGGGCGCCCTGAGCGCCCGGGAGCGCCGCTGGGTGCACCTGGTGGTCAGCCGTGAAGCGGGCCTGGGCACCGAGAGCGAAGGGGTGGGCACCTTCAAGCCCGTGAAGGTCTTCCGGAAGTAGACTGGGCAGGTGACTGCCGCTCCGGATCCCATCTGCGCACCCGCCACGCCGCTGTTCCCTGCAGCCGTGGCGGTGGTGCGCCTTTCCGGGGTGGGCCTTGCGCGAGTCCTCGCGCCCCTGCTGGAGCTGCCGCGGCCCCGCCGGGCCGAGCTTCGCACGCTCTGCTGGGACGGTTTTCGGGAGAAGGCCCTGGTGCTGTTCTTCCCGGGGCCCGCGAGCTATACCGGGGAGGACGTGGTGGAGCTCCAGGTCCACGGCAACCCCCTGCTGGTGCGCCGACTGCTGGGACACCTCGGCACCCTGGGCGTGCGGCTGGCCGAGCCGGGCGAGTTCACCCGGCGGGCCCTGCTGAATGGCAAGCAGGGGCTGCTGGAGGCCGAGGCCCTGCGGGATCTGGTGGCGGCGGAGACCGACACCCAGGTGCGTCTCGCCCAGGCCCGGGCGGGGGCCCAGCCGGATTGGCTCCGGGAGGCCCGGAGCCGCCTGGCGCCCTGGATGGCCCGGGCCGAGGCGGTGGTGGACTACGGTGAGGAAGAGGGCATCATACTAGATCTAAAAGACTTGGCCTCTGATCTCGAGCTCCTGAGGGCCCGGTTCCACGTGGAACAAGCCCGGTGCGGAGCCGCCCGGCACCTGCGCGAGGGCCTCCGTCTGGCCCTGGTGGGCCGGCCCAATTCGGGCAAGAGCACCCTGTTCAACGCGCTGGCCGGGGAGGACCGGGCCATCGTTACCGACATCCCCGGCACCACCCGGGACGTGCTGGAGGTCCGCTGCGAGTGGCGGGGCCTGCCCCTGCGGCTGTTCGACACGGCGGGGGTGCGGGAGACCCTGGATCCCCTGGAGCGCTTGGGCGTGGCCCGGGTCCGCCCCGTGCTGGAGGCTGCGGACCTGATCCTGCACCTAATTCCTGCCATGGATGCGGGACCCGACGAGGCCCTGACCCTGGCCCTGGGGCCCTTCCTGGGCAAGGTCGCCGAGGTGTGGACCTTCGGGGATCAGGCTCCGACGGCCGGAGCTGCCATCTCGGCCCTGTCCGGCGACCTGGACGCCCTCGAAGCGATCCTGAGGGCGCGACTGCTGGGGGGCCTGGCTCCGGATGCCTGCTTCGGCGCCCTGGCCACGGACCGGCAGGGTGCGCTGCTGGATGACTTGGTCCGGCAGCTGGACCTGCTGCTCGCGCTGACCCCTGGGGATCCTCCAGAGCTGGTGGCCTCACTGCTCCAGGGGGCCTGGGGCCTGCTGGCCAGGCTTACGGGTGAGGACCGGGCCGACACCGCCCTCGATGCCCTGTTCAGCGGCTTCTGCCTGGGCAAGTAGGCCCCGGAACCCCCACCCTTGCTTGTTCTGGAGTCATCCATGAAGCGCGCTCTCCTCTTGCTGCTGATCTCGGCCCTCGGGCTGTGGGCCGACGGCGTGGCGGACCTGCGGGCGGCCCTGAGCCGCCTGCAGGGCACCACGGCGCTCAAGGGGACCCTGGAGGTGAAGCGCTGGAACCGGAACGGTGAGGGCAAGGAGGCCATCGAGCGCACGGGCCACGCCTCGGCCAGGGTCGAGGACGGGCCCCAGGGGCTGCGGATGTTTTGGGATCGGACCCTGCTGGGTCAGGTGGGCCAGGAGGCTCGGGCGGTCCGGAAGGATCCGAACGCCAAAAACCCCGCCACCACCGGCCTGGGGGCCCTTTCGCCGAAGCTGGTGACCGAGCAGATCAATGCCGCCGAGGTCGTGGCCGGGCAGCTTGAACATGCCATTTTCCAGACTGAATCCAGAGAAAGCTATCAGGGGAGGCCCGCGAGGATTTTGACATTCGGACTGACAACAAAGGGATTTAGTGATCGAGACCGAAAATACGTGAAGGATTTCGCGGGCACCGCCCAGATCTGGATCGATGAGGACGGGACGCCCCTCGCTTCCGCCACGAAGGTGAGCCTGAAGGGGCGGGCCTTTCTGGTGGTCTCCTTCAACCAGGAGCAGGAGGAGTCCTCGGTCTTCCAGAAGGTGGGGGACCGCCTCGTCTGCGTGCGCACCGAGCTGACCTCCACCGGCAGCGGGGCCGGCGAGAAGGGGAAGACCCACAACGTGACGACCTTCGCGGTTCAGTAGGCGCTTCGCCCCCGGCTACACTGGCCCTGCGGGGGAGGCATGGGCGCTTACGAAGCGGTGATCGGGCTCGAGGTGCACGTCCAGCTGAGGACGCGGACCAAGATGTTCTGCGGCTGCGCCAACCGCTATGGCGCCCCGCCGAACACCCAGACCTGTCCCGTGTGCCTGGGTCTGCCCGGGGCCCTGCCCGCCCTGAACCGGGAGGCCGTCCGCATGGCCCTGGCACTGGGGCTGTCCGTGGACGCCCGGATCCAGCCCCGCAGCACCTTCTACCGCAAGCAGTATTTCTATCCGGACCTACCCAAGGGCTATCAGATCACCCAGGGTCCCGTGGCGATCGTCGAGGAGGGGCACCTGGAGATCCCCGGAGACCCCGCCGTCCGCGGCAGCGAGGGCCCGGTGCGGATTCGCCTGGAGCGGGCGCACCTGGAGGAGGACGCGGGCAAGAGCCACCATGACCTCGACGAGCAGAGCAGCCACGTGGACCTGAACCGCGCCGGCGTGCCCCTGCTGGAGATCGTCGGCGCCCCGGACCTGCGCAGCGCCCAGGAGGCCTCGGACTACCTCAAGGCCCTGCACCGCCTGGTGGTGGCCCTGGGCATCTGTGACGGCAACCTGGAGGAGGGCAGCTTCCGCTGTGACGCCAACGTCAGCCTCCGGCCGGTGGGAGACGCGGCCTTCGGCACCCGGGTGGAGGTGAAGAACCTGAACTCCTTCCGCTTCGTCCGCCAGGCCCTGGAGCACGAGCTCAGCCGCCAGGCGGCCCTGCTGGAGCGGGGCGAGCCCGTGGCCATGGAGACCCGGGGCTGGGATGCCGCCGCGGGCGAGACTCGGGGCCAGCGCACCAAGGAAGCCGCCATGGACTACCGCTACTTCCCAGAGCCGGACTTGCTGCCCCTGACCGTGGATCCCGCCGAGATCGAGGCGGTGCGCGCCACCCTGCCCGAGCGGCCCGACCGGCAGGTCCGCCGCTGGCAGGAGGCCTACGGGCTGGGGGTCGGAGAGACCCAGACCCTGGCCCAGAGCCCCGCCTTCGCGGCCTACTTCGAGGCCCTGGCCCAGGCGAGCGGCAGCGGCAAGGGCGCCGCCGCCTGGCTGCTGGGCGAGGTGAGCCGGGTCCTGAACGAGCGCGGGGCCGTCATCGAGGCCTTCCCGGTGGCCCCCGAGGTCCTGGCGGGCCTCGTGAGGCTGGTGGAGCGCCGCGCGGTGTCCTTCGGCGCGGCCAAGGAGCAGGTCTTCCCGGCCCTGCTGGCCGGCGAAGGCAGCGCCGAGGCCATCGTGGCCCGGAAGGGCCTGGCCCAGGTGAGCGACCGCGGGGCCATCGAGGCCCTGGTGGCCCAGGTGGTCGCGGAAAACCCGGGGCCCGTGGCGCAGATCAAGGCTGGCAAGGCCAGCCTGAAGGGGTTCCTGGTGGGTCAGGTGCTCAAGGCCGGTCGGGGCCAGCTCGACGCCCAGGTGGTGAACGAGATCCTGGCTGAAGTGCTGGCCAAGGACTAGCCGCCGCCCCATGCTGGCTCCATGAGCAACGAGATCCCCTCCGCCCTCCAGGCCTATCATCCCGGCGTGGTCCACATCTGCCAGCAGTGCGGCTGCTCGGTGGTGGACGCGGTGGAGACCCCGGGCGAGCCCTTCCGCTGCCTGGACTGCCGGCACCTGGTCCCGCCCCCGGAGGACGAGCTGACCCGGGCGGCCCTGGAGGATCGGGGTCCCTACGACATGCCGGACGACAAGCCCACCTTCTGGCGAATCATCACGGTCATCGTCTTCGCCGTGGTGGCCCTGGCCATCGTCTTCTGGAAGCGGTAGCGGGCGCCCACAGGCCCATGACCTGAGCCCGCCCCGGCCCTATGCTGGAGGTTCGGAGCCGATCATGTCCAAATCCTGGGGACCCACCACCACCGCCATCCACGCCGGGAAGCACTTCAACACCACCCGGGCCGTGACCACGCCGATCTTCCAGACCTCGGTCTTCCAGCTCATGGAGAACCAGGAGGGGGCCACCTTCTCGGCCAGCGTCGAGCCCCCAGCCTTCTACACCCGCTGGGGCAACCCCAACAGCAGCGAGGTGGAGGCGGTGCTGGCGCAGCTCGAGGGCGCCGAGCGGGCCCTGGTGACGGCGTCGGGCATGGCCGCCTTCGCCCTGGTCTTCGAGGCCTTCCTGAAGCACGGGGACCACCTGGTGGCGCCCAGCGCCATCTACCTGGGCACCGAGCAGCTCATCCGCCGCTGGGAAGCCGAGCGCGGCCTGCAGGTGACCTGGGTGCAAAACACCCTAGACCTTTGCGAGTGGGAGGCCGCCATCCGCCCCGAGACCCGCATGCTCTGGGTGGAGACCCCCTCCAACCCCACCCTGGCCCTCACGGACCTGGCGGGAGTCGGGGCCCTGGGCCGGCGGCTCGGCATCCGCACCGTGGCCGATAACACCTTCCCGAGCCCCATCCACACGAAGCCCCTGGCCTTCGGGTTCGACCTGAGCGTGGCCTCCGCCACGAAATATCTGGCGGGCCACTCGGACGTGGTGGCCGGCGTCATCGCCGGGCGGGACGCCGACATCGTGGCCTGCTGGCACCTGACCAAGCTCCTGGGGCCGACGCTGGACCCCATGGCCGCCTGGCTGCTGCACCGGGGCCTGAAGACCCTTGCCCTGCGCATGCGGCGGGCCTCGGACAACGCCCAGGCCCTGGCCCAGTGGCTGCTCTGGCAGCCCCAGGTGGCGCGGGTGGACTACCCGGGCCTGCCGACCCACCCGGGCCACGAGGTCGCCGCCCGGCAGATGGAGAAGGGCTTCGGCGCCATGATCGGGGTCGAGCTGCGGGCCGGACAGCTGGCAGGGCAGCGCTTCTGCGAGGCGCTGGAGGTCATCACCCGGGGCGTGAGCCTCGGCGGCGTCGAGAGCCTCATCCAGCACCCGGCCAGCATGAGCCACCTGCGGACCGCCCCCGAGGTGAAGGCCCGCCTAGGCATCACCGACGGCCTGCTGCGCTTCTCGGTGGGCATCGAGGACGAGCCGGACCTGGTCGCCGACCTCGAAAAGGGCTTCGAAGCCGCCGCGGAGGCCAGGTGAAGCTCACCCTGAACGGCGAGGTCCGCGAGGCCCCTGAGCTGGCCAGCCTGGCCGAGCTGGCCGCCTGGCTGGAGTTGCCGGCCTATGGCAGCGCCATCGAGCTGAACGGCGAGGTCATCCGCCGCGCGGACCACGCCACCACGCCCCTGCGAGAGGGGGATCGCCTGGAGGTGGTGCGGCTGGTCGGCGGCGGCTAGCGCCAGACTTCCCAGGTGCCGCTGGGCCAGCGGGCAGCAGCGGCCTGGGTCCAGCTTTTCGGGAAGGCCAGGCCCAGGGGCGGGCCTCCGGCGGGCTGCTCCGCCTGGAAGCGGTGGAACTCGTCGGCCAGGCCTTGGCTCAGGAAGGCCTGCACCAGGGAGCCACCGCCTTCCACCAGGAGTCGGCCCACGCCTCGTGCCGCCAGCTCATGCAGGAGATGGCGCAGGCTGCAGCCCTGGCCTTCCGGGGGCAGGCTCAGGTCCTCGACGCCCCTCAGGGGAACCCGATCCCCCGTGACGGCGCGGAAGGCCGGCTGGCCCGCCACGGGCGCCCAGACTCGGGCCGAGGCGGGTAGCCGACCCTGGGGATCCAGCACTACCCGCGCAAAGACCCGGTGGGGGGCGCTGGGGCCGGGCCAGCGGTCCGTGAGCTGGGGGTCGTCCACGGCGATGGTGCCGCGGCCCACCAGGATGGCTTCGGAGGCCCGGCGGAGGGCGTGGGCCAGGCGCTGCACCTCGGGCGGCGTCACCTGGGTGGTCTGGCCCGCGGGTCCCAGAGAGCCATCGGAGCCCAGGGCCAGCTTGAGGGTCACCCAGGGCAGGCCCGTGCGGATGAGCTTGAAGAAGGGGGCATGGAAGCGGGCGCAGGCCTCGCCCAGCACGCCCTCCTCGACCTCGAGGCCCTGGGCGCGCAGGATCGCGAGGCCGCCGCCGTCCACCCGGGGGTTGGGGTCGCGCACTCCCACCACCACCCGCGTCACGCCGACCTGGAGCAGGGCCTGGGTGCAGGGCCCCGTGCGGCCCTGGTGGCAGCAGGGCTCCAGCGTCACGTAGGCCGTCGCGCCCCGGGGATCCCTGCCTTGCGATTCCGCGTCCCGGAGGGCCATGATCTCGCCGTGCGGGTCCCCGGCCCGGGTGTGGACACCCGCGCCCAGGACCTGCCCCTCCCGCACCAGGAGGCAGCCTACGGGCGGGTTGGGGCTGGCCAGGCCCACGCCCTTGAGGCCCTCTTGGAGGGCCCGGGCCATGAAGTGATCGTCCCCGGCCAGCTCGGTAGGGTCCGGCCAGGGGCCGCCCGTGGCCAGGGCCCAGGCGACCTCGGGCGTCAGGGCCGGGTCAGCCATCGAGCAGGCCGTCCACGAAGGCCTCCGCCTCGAAGGGGATGAGGTCATCCACGCCCTCTCCCACGCCCACGAAGGCGATGGGCAGCTTCAGGCGATCCAGGATGGGCACCACCACGCCCCCCTTGGCGCTGCCATCCAGCTTGGTGAGGACCAGATCCGTGACCCCGGCGACCCGGGCGAAGGTCTCGGCCTGGTGCAGGCCGTTCTGGCCCGTGGTGGCATCCAGCACCAGCAGCACCCGGTGGGGCGCGTCCGGGATCACCTTCTGGAGGCTGCGGCGGATCTTGTCGAGCTCCTTCATGAGGTGGTCTTTCGTGTGCAGCCGGCCCGCGGTGTCGATGAGCACCCAGGAGGTGCCCTTGGCGAGGGCGCTGGTGGCGCCGTCGAAGGCGATGGCCGCGGGGTCGCCACCCATCTGGTTGCGGATCACGGGCACCCCGGCCCGCTGGCCCCACAGCTCCAGTTGGTCGATGGCGGCGGCGCGGAAGGTGTCGCCGGCCACCACCAGCACGCTCTCGCCCCGGGTCTTCAGGAGGGCGGCCAGCTTGCCCAGGGTGGTGGTCTTGCCGACGCCGTTGACGCCCACCAGGAGTACCACCTGGCTCCCCTGGGCGACGAAGGGCTGGGCGGGCCGCTGCCGCAGGATCCGCAGCAGCTCCTCTTTCAGGATGGCCTTGGCGTCGACCTCGATGCCGCCCTTGAGCTCGCTGCGCAGCCGGGCCATGAGCTGGCCCACAGCGGTCACGCCGAGATCGGCCTGGAGCAGCAGATCCTCCAGTTCCTCCAGCTGGGCCTCGTCCAGGCGGCGCAGGCCCAGCAGGCGGCCCAGGGGCGCCAGCACCAGCTCCTGGGTGCGCTTGAGCCCCTGCTTGAACTTGTTGAACAGACCACCCAGAAGACCCACGCCCACCTCGCGAACCCCCAGTCTACCGAAGCGGGGACCCCGAGGCGGGAATCCGCAGGAGCGGACTCGCGTCGGGGCTTTGGGTGGCGGGGCAGCCGGTGTGGGTGTTCCACGTGGAACAGACCCCCTGGCTCCATCTAATATTCAAAACGTCTAAACAAACACCTTAACGACTTTGTGGAGGTGCCATGGGCGGAATCAGCACGGGTGTGACGCCGCCGACATTCCCCCAGGACCGCAGGGTCCAGGAGCGCTCATCCCAGCCGCCGTGGGTGGCGGCGAGGGCGCCCAGCACCAGCAGGCCATCCACCACGGGGTTCACCAGGTGGCGCAGAGGGGCACCGGGATGGAGGGCGCTGGGATCCACCGCATAGGACCGGGGCCCAGGCGCGGGCGGCAGCTTTAGGGCTCGGGGTCGGCCCAGCTCGCCCACGGCGCAGGTGAACTCCCGGGGTGGCGCCACGGCCCGCAGGGGCAGCGGGGGACCGAAGGCCAGCGGGGGCAACTCCAGGAGCAGCACGAGCGGACCCGTCAGCATGGGGCGCCTCCGAAAGCAACATCGGCCCGGAGGCGCCCCAGGGCAAGACTCAGCGTGGGGTCGGTTTGTTTTTTTTCGGGATTTCGGGCAGCGTCCACCCCACCAGGGCCTGCTCGAAGACCTCCTCCACATGCTTCACGGGGTGGAAGCGGAGCTGCCGGCGCAGCTCGGGGTCGATCTCCTCGAGGTCCTTCTGGTTGGCGTGGGGGATGAGGATGTCGTGGATGCCTACGCGCAGGGCCGCCAGGGCCTTCTCCTTGAGGCCGCCGATGGGCAGGGCCTCGCCGCGCAGGTCGATCTCGCCAGTCATGGCGAGGGTGTTCCGCACGGGGATGCCCTTCAGCACGGACAGCAGCACCGTGGCGATGGCCAGCCCCGCGCTGGGTCCGTCCTTGGGGATGGCGCCCTCGGGGAAGTGGATGTGGAGATCCTGCTTCTGGAAGACCTCGGGATCGATCTGGAAGGCGTCGCCGCGGCTGCGGATGTAGCTCAGAGCCGCTTGGGCGCTCTCCTTCATGACGTCGCCCAGCTGGCCCGTGAGGATCAGCAGGCCCTTCCCTGGCATCTTCAGGGCCTCGACGAACAGCACGTCGCCGCCCACAGATGTCCAGGCCAGGCCCGTGACCACGCCGATGCGCGGGGCCTTCAGGCGCTCGTCCTGCAGGAGCTTCACGGGGCCCAGCAGCTCGTGGAGCGTTTCGTCGTTGAGGGCGAGCTTCTTCTTGAGGGTGTTCTCGGCCACGCGCCGGGCCACCTTGCGGCAGACGGCGCCGAGCTCGCGCTCCAGCTGGCGCACGCCGGCCTCGCGGGTGTAGCCCGTGACGATGGCCTTGAGCGCCTTCTTGGAGATGGACACGTGCTTCTTGGAGATGCCGTGCTTCTCAAGCTGCTTGGGGATCAGATACTGCTCGGCGATGCCCAGCTTCTCCTCCAGCGTGTAGCTGTTGAGGTAGATGATCTCCATGCGGTCCTTGAAGGCCGGGTGGATGGGCTCCAGCTCGTTGGCGTTGGCCAGGAAGAGCACCTGGCTCAGGTCGATGGGCACGTTCAGGTAGTGGTCCCGGAAGGTGTGGTTCTGTTCGGGGTCCAGCACCTCCAGCAGGGCGGCGCTCGGGTCGCCGCGCGAGTCCCGCCCGATCTTGTCCACCTCGTCCAGCATGATCACGGGGTTCATGCTCTTGACCTGGTGCAGGGCCTGCACGATGCGTCCGGGCATGGCCCCCACGTAGGTGCGGCGGTGGCCGCGGATCTCGCTCTCGTCATGGACGCCGCCCAGGGAGATGCGGGAGTACTTCCGGCCCAGGGCCCGGGCGATGGACTTGCCAAGGCTGGTCTTGCCCACGCCCGGCGGGCCCACGAAGCACAGGATGGTGCCCCGGAGGTCCGGCTTGAGCTTGCGCACGGCCAGGAACTCCAGGATGCGGTCCTTGATCTTCTGCAGGCCGTAGTGGTCCTCATCAAGCACCGCCTTGGCCTTCTCTAGGTCCAGGTTGTCCACGGTGAGGCTGCCCCAGGGCAGCTCGGTCATCCACTCCAGGTAGGTCCGCGTGACCGCCGTCTCGCTGGAGTCCGGGTGCATGCGCTCGAGCTTCTTCAGGTTGCGCTCGATCTCGACCATGGGCTCGTCCGGCACCGTCACCTTCGCCAGCTTCTCGCGGAAGGCGATGACCTCCTCGGCCAACTCCGAGCCCTCGCCCAGCTCCTGCTGGATGGCCTTGAGCTGCTGGCGCAGGTAGTAGTCCCGCTGGCTCTTGTCCATCTCGCCACGGGCTTCCATGGTGATCTTCTGCTGGACCTCCAGCAGCTGGATCTCCCGCATGAGCAGCTCGTTCACGCGCTTGAGCCGCAGCCCCGGGTGGGCGATCTCCAGCACCTCCTGGGTCTGCTGGAGCTTGAGGTCCAGGTTGGACGCCACCAGGTCTGCCAGGCGGCCGGGGTTATCCAGGTTGCTGGCGATGACCAGGACTTCCTGCGGCAGAGTCTTCCCCAGGGCCACGGCCTTCTCGAGGGTCTGCTTGACGCTGCGTAGCAGGGCGTCCTGCTCCAGGTCAGGGGAGGCCATCTCGGGCTCGACCAAGGGCTCGACCCGGGCCTTGAAGAGGCTGTCGGTCTGGGTGAAGTACTCCACACGGACGCGCTGCAGGCCCTGCACCAGGGCGCGGATGCGGCCGTCCGGCAGCTTCAGCACGCGCATGATGAGGGCCGCGGTGCCCACCTGGTAGAGGTCCTCGGGCCGGGGATTGTCGATCTCCACCTGCTTCTGGGAGAGCAGCAGGATCATGCGGTGCTCGACCAGGGCCGTGTCCACGGCGCGGATGGACTTCTCCCGGCTGATGCTGAGCGGGAGGATCACATAGGGGTAGACCACCACATCCCGCAGGGGCAGGACCGGGAGCTCTTCGGGCAGCTTGGGCTGCTCATCGCTAGGGGGGGGTAGGAGGACGTCGTCGGCCACGGAAAACCTCGGGCGTCCAGTGTAGCCCTACTTCCGGCGACCCTTCCGGGGCGGCGCCTCTAGCCCTTCCACCGGGAACAGGGCCTGAGGCAGGGGTTTGGGGACTTCCAGAGCGGGAGGGGCACCCACGCGGCCTGTGGTGGCCTCCTTGTGCATGAGGCCCTCCAGGGCCTTCACGAAGTCCGGCAGGTCCTTGAAGTCCCGGTAGACGCTGGCGAAGCGCACATAGGCCACCTGATCGAGGCCCTTCAGCTCGTCCATGATCAGCTCGCCCAGCTCGCGGCTGCGGATCTCGCGGTCGGGCCGCTCCATGAGCCGGGCATGGAGGTCCTGCACCAGCTCTTCGATGCGGGCCAGGGAGACCGGCCGCTTCTGGCAGGCCAGCAGCAGGCCCTTCATGAGCTTCTGGCGATCAAAGGGCTCGCGGCGGCCGTCCTTCTTGAGGATCACCAGGGGGACCTCCTCCACCCGCTCGTAGCTGGTGAAGCGGCGACTGCAGGAGAGGCACTCCCGCCGGCGGCGGATGGAGTCCCCCTCGCGGGACTCGCGGGAGTCCACCACCTTGTCCTCGAGGTGTCCACAGAAGGGACAGTGCACTGGACGTCCCCCTAGGCCTCGACCACGCGGGGCTCCATGACGGCCTCGCAGGTGACGGAGTTCGCCACGAAGCAGTACTTGTGGGCCTTCTCGAACAGCTCGACGACCTTGGCCATGCTGGTGCCCCGGGCCACCCGGATGACGGGCCGCAGGTGGACCTCGGTGATGCGCGTGACCTTGTCCACGGTGTCGAGCACCGCCTCGGCGTGGTCCTCGTAGGCCAGCACCTGGACCTTGGTCTTGGCGCAGAGGGCCAGGAACGTGAGCATGTGGCAAGTGGCGAGGGCCGAGCCCAGCATGTCCTCCGGGTTCCAGCGCGCAGGATCTCCGCCAAATTCCGGGGCGCTGCTGACGGCCAGGGCATGCTTGCCCGGGTTGCTGACCGTGGCGTTCCGGTTGTAGATGCCGTCCAGGGTGTTGCCCGTCCAGCCAACAGTGAGGGGATAGGTGTGGGCCATGGTCACTCCTCGGGAAGTCCGCTCCCAGGATGCCACAGGCCCGCATGCTAGCCTGGATCAGCCTTTCCGGAGCCCCCATGCGCCCGCTGCTCTCTGTCGCCTTGGCCCTTCTGGCCTGGCCTGTCCAGGCCCAGTTCTGGAGCGAGCTGGCCAATCCCAAGGTGGAGGTGGTCCTGGTGCATCCCCCGGGGCTTGGCCTCCGGGTGGAGCGCCTGGCCTTCGCGCCGGCCCGTGACCTGAACTCCCGGGAGCTGGCCGACATCTTGACGGCCGACCTGGTGCAGAGCCGTCAGGTGGAGGTGGTGGACCGGGCCCATCTGGATGCGGTGCTCCGGGAGCAGGAGCTGGGCGCCAGCGGCTATGTGGAGCCCGCCACCATCGCCATGCTGGGCAAGCTGCTGGGCCCCAGCGTGCTGGTGATCGTCAACGTGAACCGGTCGGACCTGAGCCGCACCCAGTCCAGCAAGGAAGAGCGGACCACCGACTCCAAGACCAAGAAGGAGGTGATCCGGATCAGGCGCACCAGCATCACCAGCCTGGACTTCAGCGCCACCGTGCAGGTGCTGGACCTCAGCACGGGCCGCGTGTTCGGCGCCCAGCGGCTGGAGGACGCGCCCAGCCTCAGCAATGTCTCCTACGAGGGGTTTCCGGCCCATCCCCGGGATTCCGATGTGCGCCGGCTGGCCTTCGAGACCGCCAAGGTCAAGGTGCTCCGGATGCTGTTGGCCTGGAACGAGACCCGCAAGCTGACCTTCTTCGACGACGAGGTCTTCGGGATGGAGAAGGCGCACGAGCGGCTGCTGGCCCGGGACGTGACCGGCGCCCTGCGCCTGGCCCAGGAGGGGCTCGAGCAGTCCCTGCGGGACAAGGGGCAGAAGCCCAAGTACTACCCCAGGGCCCAGTACAACGTGGGGATCATCCACTTCATCCTGGGCCGCTACGAGGAGGCCCTCCCCTTCCTGCGGACAGCCCTGGACATGCAGACCGACGCCAGCATCTTCCAGACTGCCCTGCGGGAGTGCCAGGAGGCCATCGCGTTGCAGGCGGCCCTCCGTCGCGCCGAGAGCCGCTCGGAGCCTGCCCCCCGGAGCCTGCCCAAGCCCAAGCCCGAGGCCCCGCCCGCCGCAGCCGCCGGCAAGCCCACCCCCGAGGAGCGCCTACAGAAGATCCAGGACCTCTACAAGCGGGGTTTGCTGGAGAAAAAGGATTTCGAGGCCAAGAAGGCCGAGATCCTGAAGGAGCTGTAGGCACATCGGGGGATAATCAGGGTTCTGCCTTTCGGAGCCCCATGCCCACCCCTGCCCGCATCCACGTCGCCCACGCCCTGCATGAAGTGTTCGGAGAGGGTGGCCGCGTGCCCGACATCTGGGACCGTGACCTGGCCGAGGACGCGCACCTGGCCCAGGCCCTGCTCGGCCTCTGCCTGCGCCACTGGGGGCGCCTGCAGGCCTGGGTGAAGCCGAACCTGAAGGATCCCACCCGGGGTGTGCCCCTGGGGACGCGCGTCTCCCTGGCCATGGGCCTGGCCCAGCTGGCCTGGCTGCCGGGGGTCAGCGACCATGCGGCCGTGCATGAAGCCGTGGAGCTGGCGGCCAGCCGGGAGCTGGGCTTCCTGCCCCACAAGGGGCTGGTCAACGCGCTGCTGCGCCGGGCCTCCAAGGACCGCCAGGCCCTGGCCGCGGAGCTGGACGCCCTGCCCCCTGCCCTGGACCGCACCCCGGCCGTGGAGCGGGCCCTGGCCGCAGCCCTGGCACCCCACGGGGCCGAGGGCGAGCTTGAGACCCTCTGGGCCCGGCTCCAGAAGCCGCCCCGGCCCACCTTCCGCCTGCTAAAGGGCGAGGTGCCCGAAGGCATGCTGCCCGACCCCGAGCTGCCGGGCTGCCTGCATCTGCCCGAGGGCGAGCCTTTCCCCCGCCCCTGGCTGGAGGCCTCCTGCGGCATGGTCCAGGACCGCAGCTCCCAGGCCCTGCTGGCCTACGCCTGGGATCGCCCGGTGACGCGCATCCTGGATGCCTGCGCCGCCCCCGGCGGCAAGACCACCTCCCTGGCCCTGCGGCACCCCGGCGCGGCCATCACCGCCCTGGAGGTGCACCCCAAGCGGGCCCTGCGCCTGCGGCAGACCCTCCAGCAGCGGGGCCTCGAGGCCCACGTGATCCAGGCCGATGCCGCCGAGTGGCTGGAGACCGCCAGCGGCGACTTCGACCTCATCCTGCTGGACGCCCCCTGCAGCGGCAGCGGCACCATGCAGAAGCACCCTGAGTGGCCGTGGATCTCCCACGATGACCTGCCCCGCCTCACGGGCCTGCAGCGCCGCCTCCTGGCCGCCGCCGCCGCGCGCCTGGCTCCCGGGGGTCTGCTGATCTACGCCGTGTGCTCCTGGCTGCCCGAGGAGGGGATGGCCCATGCTGACTGGCTCGCCACGGCGCGGCCTGACTTGCGCCCCGCCGCGGTATGGCCTGCGGCCAAGGTGGCCGGCAGGGGTGTTCCCGCGGGTGCCACGGCTTTCTTTAGGCCCAATCCCATGACCTGGGAGGGCGAGGGCTTCCAGGGGTTTGCGGTCGAAAGGGCCTGACCGGCCGGGACCCCGGCCATCCGTGGGCGGCGCCCAGGATGGGACCGGGGTCCCGGATCGAGGCTGGTGGCTACTTGGTGATGACGCGCACCATCTCGAGCACCTTGCAGGAGTAGCCCCACTCGTTGTCGTACCAGGACACGACCTTCACGAAGGTGCCGTCCAGGGCCATGCCGGCCTCGGCGTCGAAGACGGAGGTGCAGCTCTCGCCCCGGAAGTCGGTGGAGACGACCTTCTGGTCGGTGTAGCCCAGGACGCCCTTCATCGGGCCTTCGGCGGCGGCCTTCATGGCGGCGCAGATGGCCTCGTAGGTGGTCTCGGTGTTCAGCTCGACCGTGAGGTCCACCACGGAGACGTCGGAAGTGGGCACGCGGAAGGCCATGCCTGTGAGCTTCTTGTTCAGGTCGGGGATGACCTTGCCCACAGCCTTGGCGGCGCCGGTGCTGCTGGGGATGATGTTCTCGAGGATGCCCCGGCCGCCGCGCCAGTCCTTGTTGCTGGGACCGTCGACTGTCTTCTGGGTGGCCGTGGCCGCGTGCACGGTGGTCATCAGGCCACGCTTGATGCCGAAGCTGTCATGCAGCACCTTGGCCACGGGGGCCAGGCAGTTGGTGGTGCAGGAGGCGTTGCTGATGATCGTCTGGCCGGCATAGGTCTTGTCGTTGACGCCGTAGACGAACATCGGCGTGTCGTCCTTGCTGGGGGCGGACAGGACGACCTTCTTGGCGCCGGCGGTCAGGTGCTTCTGGGCGGTGTCCTTGGTGAGGAAGAGGCCCGTGCAGTCGATGACGACATCGGCGCCGATCTCGTTCCACTTCAGCTCGGCGGGATCCTTCACGGCCGTCAGGCGGATGGGCTTGCCGTTGACGACGAGCGTCGTGCCGTCCACCGCCACGGTGCCCTTGAAGCGGCCATGGACCGAGTCGAACTGGAGCATGTAGGCCAGGTAGTCCGGCTCAAGCAGGTCGTTGATGCCGACGATCTCGAGGTCGGGGAAGCCCTGGACCGCGGCCCTGAGGACCATGCGGCCGATGCGGCCGAAGCCATTGATGCCTACCTTGATCGCCATGGGGCTGCTCCTGGAAAAGGGGTGGATCTCGCGCCTGCAGGCTGTTGCTTCCGGGCCGACCCGCCGCGCGCTGCCCGGCCGGGACCCTTGCGGGAGGGGTGTTACAGGTTCAACCCTCGAGAGGGTCGTGCCGATTCATTCCAAGACCCGAGGGTCTGCGGCACGCCATCCATGTTCGCCCCGGCGGGGTTCGGGGTCAATCTGACGATCCTGGGCGAGGGTTCCGGTATTCTCAAAGCTCCCAAGAAAGAAGGGCCACCATGTCCAGTCCCATCCGCCGCATCGCCATCTGCACGGGGGGCGGCGACGCGCCCGGCCTCAACGCGGTCATCCGGGCCACGGTCATCGCGGCCACGAACCTGGGCTGGGAGTGCTATGGCATCCACGAGGGCTACAACGGCATCCTCTTCCCGGAGCGCTACCCGGATGGCGGGGTGTTCAAGCTCACCCGGGATCGGGTGCGGGGCATCGCCCACCTGGGCGGCACCATCCTGGGCACCACCAACAAGGGCAACCCCCTGCACTTTCCCATCCGGATGCCGGACGGCACCGTGAAGGAGGTGGACCGCACGGACGAGATCCTGGAGTTCTTCGGCCGCCGGGAGCTGGACGCCCTGGTGTCCATCGGCGGGGACGGCTCCCTCACCATCGCCCACGCCCTGGCCAAGAAGGGCCTGCGGGTGGTGGGCGTGCCCAAGACCATCGACAACGACCTGGACAAGACCAACACCACCTTCGGCTTCGACACGGCCGTGGGCTTCGCCACGGAGTGCCTGGACCGCCTCCACAGCACCGCCGAGAGCCACCAGCGCATCATCGTGGTGGAGGTCATGGGCCGCTACGCGGGCTGGATCGCCCTCCATGCGGGCATCTCCGGAGGCTCCCACAGCATCCTGATCCCGGAGATCCCCTTCAACCTGGACAAGGTGGCCGCGAAGATAAGGGAGCGGGACAACCAGGGCCGCATGTACAGCCTGGTCACCGTGGCCGAGGGCGCCAAGCCCGCGGATGGCCACCGGGCCGTCCTCCAGGCAGCGGAGATCGGCCACGAGGAGCGCCTGGGCGGCGAGGGCGAGCGGGTGGCCAAGGCCCTGCAGGAGATCACCGGGAAGGATGCCCGCGTGGTGGTGCTGGGGCACCTGCTCCGGGGCGGTAGCCCCACCAGCTTCGACCGCCTGGCGGCGCTCAGGTTCGGCGCTGCGGCCGTGCGGGCCCTGCATGAGGGCCACAGCGGCATCATGGTGGCTCTGGGCTTCCCCAACGTGAACTACGTGCCCCTGGAGGAGGTCGCCGGACGCATGAAGGGTGTGCCCCTGGACTGCGACACCATCCAGACCGGCCGCGACCTGGGCATCTGCTTCGGGGACTGAGGCTTCAGCGTGTCCCGGGTGGCCTCAGGAAGCGGGGCTTCTCTGGCGCGTTGGCGACGGCCTGGCCGAGGTCGAAGGCGAACTGGGCCTGCTGGACCATGCCCCGCAGATCCCAGGCGGGATCGTATTCATCCGTCACCTGGTGGTAGCGGGCGCCCATGGTGCCAGCCTTGGCCCGGAGGGCCTTGGGATCGCCGCCCAGGTAGTCCCTCCCGCCGCCGACCGAGAGGGCCGGGACGCCGGCTTGCACGAAGCTGTAGTGGTCGGAGCGGAAGTAGCCGCCGGCGGTGTCCGGGCGCGGTGAGGCCACGGTCAGCCCCTGGGTCTTGGCCAGGACGCGCCCTGTCTCCCCCAGGGTGCTGCGCTCACCGAAGGGCAGGCCGATGTCCCGGGTGGGGGCCACCCAGTTGAGGCTGTCCAGGTTGAGGTCCGCGGCGGTCTGGGCCAGGGGCCAGAGGGGCGCCGCGGCGTAGGCCCGGGAGCCCAGGAGCCCCTGCTCCTCCGCGCAGACGAACAGGAACATCTGGCTGCGCTTCGCGGGTCGGGCCACAGCCCCCTGGACCATGGTGAGCAAGGCCGCGCAGCCCGAGGCGTTGTCCACGGCGCCGTTGTAGATCGTGTCGGTCTCGTGGCCCGGATGGGTGTCCTGGGAGGGCGCGCTGCCCTTGCCCAGGTGGTCCCAGTGGGCGGAATAAATCACCAGCTCCTGCTTCAGCCCGGGGTCGGTGCCGAGCACCACGCCGGCCACGTTGAACTGCTCCACGGTCCGCACGGCGCTGACCAGGGTGCCCTTCAGGGTCAGGCCCAGGGGCACGGGGCGGAAGTCCCGGCGCTGGGCCTGGACCCGCAGGGCGTCCAGATCCTGACCGCCGCGCTTCACCAGCGCCCGGGCTGCCTCCTCGGTCAGCCAGCCCTCAAGAGGTGGGCCCTCTGGCTCCTGGGCCAGGCGGAAGCGCTCGCCATCCCAGCCGTTCCGGACCACGGGCCAGCCGTAGCTGGCCGAGGCGGTGGTGTGGATCAGCAGCACCCCAGCGGCGCCATGCCGGGCGGCCATCTCGAACTTGGTGGTCCAGCGGCCGTAGATGCTGAGGTTCGGGCCGTCGAAGAGGCCGGGCTCTTCCGCCGTGGGGGCGGGTTCGTTCACCAGCATAAGCAGCACCCTGCCGCGCACGTCCTGGCCCTTGAAGTCGTCCCAGCGGTTGTCGGCGGCGTCGATGCCGAAGCCCAGGAAGACCACGGGTGCGTCGAAGGTCTGCTCGGCCTTGGCCACGCCGGAGCCGAAGACGATCTCGGTACCGAAGGCCGGGGTGGAGCAGGCGTCCTCGCTCATGAAGCTGAGGGTGCTGCGGCCCACCAGGGTCCGCAGGCCCAGCAGGCTCACGGACTGGTGGTAGGACTTGCCCCGCGCGGGAACCGCGCCCAGCGCCTGCAGCTGGGTCTCCAGGTAGCGGACCGTGAGCTCGGCACCCCGCTGCCCGGTGCCCCGGCCTTCCAGCAGGTCATCGGCGAGGAAGGCCAGGTGGGCCCGCAGGGGGGCCTCCTGCACCTTGGGGGGCGCGGACTGGGCGACGAGGCTGGCGGCGACCAGAAAGGGCAGCAGGGCGCGCATGAGGACTCCGGGAGAGCCACATGTTACCTCGCAAGACGTGGCCTGGCCTGGTCAGATCGGCGTGGCGCCAGCGGGCAGGCTGACCCCGGCCACACCCGCCACCTTCGTGTTGGCCAGCAGCCTGCCACCGGTGCCAGGGCCGATGCCCAGCGCGGCACCTTGGCGGACGCCAGCCTCCGTGGTGGCGACGGTGGGCACCTTGATGGCAGCCATCCGCTGGATGAGGAAGGTGGCAGCGCTGCTCCCGTCCCCCACGACCCGGTCGCTGGCCAGGAGCAGTACTGCGTCGGGGTGTCGGCTGGCCAGGGTGCCGAGGGCCTTGCCCATGTCCTGGGGGCCCTTTACATCCACGATGAGCACCTTCATGCCCGGCAGGGAGCCGACAAGGGTGTCCAGGACGCCCTTGCTGCCAATGGCGTCGCACACGATGGCCACCGTGGCCACGTGGGGCCAGGCGGCTCGCATGGCCTTGCCAATGGCGTCGTAGTCCCCGGCGAGCAGGGCGCAAGAGAAGAGGGCCGCGATGCCGAACCTGGCTGAAAGCCTCATGGGGTGCTCCTTGGGCCGTCCGAAGCCTCCCCAGGCCGACCTTGGGATTTCATCGGCCCCGTCCGGCTTTTTCATTAGCCCACCAGGTCTCTTGATTCTTGGACCGGTCCAACTCCCGAGGCGCCCGAGACTGGGCCGCCGGTCAGGGCCGCTGCAGGTCCGGCAGCTGGAACTGCACGGCCCCCAGGAGGGCCACCGGGGCGGTTACGGCGCGCAGGATGCTGCGGCCCAGGCTGACGGCCTGCCAGCCATGGGCGACCAGGGCTGCGAACTCCGGCTCGGTGATGCCGCCCTCGGGACCACTGGTGAAGGCCAGGGCCTCGGCTCGAAGCGAGGGATTGCTCTGCCCCGTGGCGAGCTCGTAGGCCACCCACTTCTGGGGCGCCTCCCAGGTGAGCAGGGCCTCGAAGGCCATGGGGGGCCGCAGCTCCGGCAGGCGACTCCGGTGGCTCTGCTCGCAGGCGGACTGGATGAGCCGGGCCCAGCGCTCCATGCGGGCGGCGGTCTTGCCGGCGTCGAACTCACTGCGCGCGTAGACCACGGGCTGGACAAGGGTGACGCCCAGCTCCACCAGGGGCGGCAGCAGCTCGTCGAACAGGCTGAGCTGGGCCGGCAGCGGCAGGCAGGCCTGGAGCGCAAAGGGGGGTTCCCGGTCCTCATGCAGGGGCGCCACGAGGCGGGCCACACCGCGGGTCCGGTCCAGCTCCGCCAGGTCGGCCTTCCAGGGCTGGTCCCCCAGCACCACCTCGAGGGCGTCTCCGGCTTTGAGGCGCAGGGCCCGGAGGTGTCGCACGGCCTCACTTCCCAAAGGCACCGTGGTGTTTTCGGCGGCGGGGAGGGCGGCGAGGAAGAGGCGGGGGAGGCTCACCCGCTCATGATCCCACGGGGGCTTCCCTGATTCGATAAGCTGGATGCTCTGGAGGATTCTTGATCGACGCATTGCTTCAAGCTGCGCCCTGGTGGGCCTGGGTCGGGTTCCACGCCTTCGTGTTCCTCATGCTGGCACTGGATCTGGGGGTCTTCAACCGGCGCATCCACGCCCCGACGGTGCGGGAGGCGGCCATCTGGAGCGGCGTCTGGATCGGCCTCGCCCTCACCTTCAATGCCCTGATCTTCCAGGCCGAGGGCACCCAGAAGGGCCTGGAGTGGTTCACGGGCTATGTGCTCGAGAAGTCCCTGAGTGTGGACAACCTCTTCGTGTTCGTCCTGGTCTTCCAGAGCTTCCAGGTGGATCTGCGGCACCAGCATCGGGTGCTCTTCTGGGGCGTGCTGGGGGCCCTGCTGATGCGCGCGGTCATGATCCTCGCGGGCACGGCCCTGCTGAACCGCTTCGAGTGGATGATGTACGTGTTCGGCGGGTTCCTGGTCTACACGGGCCTGAAGATGCTGCTGGTGGAGGAGAAGGAGTCCAATCCCGCCCAGAGCCCCCTGGTCCGGGCCTTCAAGCGCGTGGTGCCCTATGACGAGAAGGCCGGACACACCCACCTGCTGACGCGGCACGACGGACGGACCTTCGCCACGCCCATGCTGCTGGTCCTCCTCACCATCGAGGTGGCGGACCTGGTCTTTGCGGTGGACTCCATCCCGGCGGTGCTGGCGGTGACCCGGGATCCCTTCGTGGTCTACACCTCGAACATCTTCGCGATCCTCGGTCTGCGCAGCCTGTACTTCCTGCTGGCCAAGATGATGGGCCGCTTCCACCGGCTCAAGACCGGGCTGGCCGTGGTGCTGGCCTTCGTGGGCGTCAAGATGTGCATCACCCACTGGCTCTCCATCCCTGTGCAGTACAGCCTCCTGGTCATTGCCGCCGTCCTGGCGGGAAGCGTCGTCGCCAGCCTGGCCTGGCCCGAGGAACATGGCGGGGCGAGCTGATGGAGGTCTGGCGTCATGCCCTGGAGAACGCCCCGGCCTCGGGTCCTTTTGTTCTGACCCTGGGTACCTTTGACGGGGTCCACGCGGGGCACCGGGAGCTGCTCCACGCGGCGGCGAGCCGCGCCCGGGCCGAGGGCCACCGGGCGGCGGTGGTGACCTTTGATCCCCATCCCGCAGTGGTCGTGGCGCCCCAGCGGCGGCCCAAGCTGCTGATGACCCTGGAACAGCGGCTGGCGGCCTTCGAGGCCGAGCACATGGACCTGGCCTGGGTGATCCCCTTCAGCCGCGCGTTCTCCGAGTTGGAGCCCCGGGCCTTCCTCGACAAGCTGCGCCAGATCCTGTCGCCGGTGGAGGTGCATGTGGGCCGGGCCTTCTGCTTCGGCCGGGACCGGAGCGGCAACGTGGCGACCCTGGAGTCCTGGGGTGCGGACCACGGCTGCCAGGTGCACACCCTGGCCCTCCGGGCCCCGGACGGGGGCCGGCTCTCCAGCACCCGGATCCGGGAGGCCCTGGATGAGGGCGATGTCACCGCGGCGGCGGCCTTCCTGGGCCACCCCTATGCCCTGACCGGGGTGGTGGTGGAGGGCGACCGCCGGGGCCGGCACCTGGGGTTTCCCACGGCCAACCTCGACTGGGAGCAGGAGCAGCTGCCGGCCTTTGGCGTCTATGTGACGGAAGCGGTCCTCCCTCACCACGGGGGCGCCCACCTGGGGCTCACCAACGTGGGTGAGAAGCCCACCTTCGACGGCCAGCGGCTCACGGTGGAGACCCACCTGCCGGGCTTCCAGGAGGATCTCTACGGCGCGCGCATGGAGGTGCGGTTCCTCCATCGCATCCGCGGAGAAGCCCGGTTCGAGACCGTGGATGAGCTGCGGGCGCAGATCAGCCGGGATGTGGAGGCGGGCCAAGCCTGGTGGCAGGCCTGGAAGGACTGACTAGCTGGCGACGGCGACGCGCCAGCGGGTGAGGGGGCGTTCCGCCAGGTCCCAGATCTGCATGCCCAGGGGCAGCCGGGTCACGCCCAGGCGGCGCCGGATGATGGCCTTGGCGGTGTCCAGGCTATCGGCCTCGATGGGGCCGTATTCCATGAAGTAGCCGCTGAACTTGTAGGCGAAACTGCGAATTTCGGTCCGCATGGGGGCTCCGTTTGTCCCTTTCACCCAGTATTCGTCTTTTTTTCGTGTGTGTCAAGGCCGGACACGAAAAAGGTTTCGGGGCGGGAGGGCTGACGTGCCTCCAGTCTGCCGCCGGCCCCTGGACAGAGGCTGTCCAATCCAGCCCCCTTGGGAGGACCGGGCTCAGCGCTCCCGGCGGTCTCCCACGACCACGGCGGGCACCCCCGCGACGATGGCCCACTCGGGGACATCCCGCGTCACCACCGCGCCCATGGCCACCACGGCGTGGTCGCCGATGTTGACGCCGTCCGTGACGCCGGCATTGGCGCCGATCCAGACATCCCGGCCGATGCGGATCCCCCGGGAGCGCACGGGCTGGTCCTTGAGGTCGCGGTCGGGCTTCAGCCCGTGGTCGAAGGCGTAGAGGGCGGCGCCGCTGGCGATGCGGGTGCCGTCGCCGATGTGGAGGCCCTTGCGGCCCCCATCGAGCCGCGCACCGGCGTTGACGCTGACATCGTTGCCCAGGGTGAGCGGCCCATGGAGGAAGGCCTGGGCCGCCACGGCGCAGCGGTCCCCCAGGACGACGGCGCGGCCGGGTTCGCCGAAGATGGCCGCATCCGGGGCGATGAAGCAGCCCTCCCCCAGCTCGACGGTCTCCTGGGCCCGCAGCAGGGCCTGCACCTCGGCCTGCCAGGCCTGGGCCCAGCCCTGGTGCCGGGGCTTCAAGGCGAAGTAGAGCCAGGGCATCCAGGCGAGGCGGCGCTGGTGCTGTTCCCGCAGGGCCGCGAGCCTCGCCGGGTCCGGTGGAGGGGTGGGGCTGAGGCGGGGTGGCTTCGGGACAGGCATGCCGACATGGTAGCGGCAGCCGGGGCGGCTACTTGAGGGCGGCTTCCAGAGCGGCCCTCAGCTCGGCGCTGTCGGGAGCCACCTTGCTGGGGAAGGCCTGGAGGACCTGGCCGTCCTTGCCGACCAGGTATTTGTGGAAGTTCCAGGCCGGCTCCCCGTTCCGGGCTGTGAGGAACTGGTAGACCGGGGCCTGACGGGGCCCTTTGACTTCCACCTTCTCGAAGAGCGGGAAGGTCACGCCGTAGTTCTTCTGGCAGAAGGCCTGGATCTGGGAGGCGCCGCCGGGTTCCTGGGCGCCGAACTGGTTGCAGGGAAAGCCCAGGACGACCAGGCCGCGGTCCCTGTAGTCGGTGTAGAGCTTTTGTAGCCCCGCGTACTGGGGGGTGTAGCCGCACTCGCTGGCCACGTTGACGGCCAGGACCACCTTGCCCCGGTAGGCGGCCAGGGGCTGGGGCTTCCCGTCCAGGGTGGCGAGGGTGATCTCGTGCAGGCTCATGGGGACCTTCCTTTCAGCGGCGGGCAGGGACAAGCACAGGGCGAGGAGGGCGGGGATCGGGCTGGGGCGCATGAAGCCTCCGGGGGCGGTTCCTTGGTTGCCGGTGGCGGGCCGGGCGTTCCAAGCCGAAGCGTTGGGTCCTGGCCAGGTCCTGCCAGGGTAATGACGGGTCTCCCTGAAACAAAAGAGTTAGGGGGGATCTGACGAAGGAGGACTTGGGCCCCAGATTCCACTGGACCAGAGGCCACCCCATGCCCGGAGCTCGCCAGAACTCGCCGGAAGCACCCCCGGTCGCCACCACGGGCGCCCTCCGTGTGGCGATCCTCTACGCCGGGTTCTCGGGGCTCTGGATCCTGCTGTCCGATCGGGGGGTGGAGGCCCTGACCCTGCAGCCGGCGACCATGACACTCCTGAGCATCCTCAAGGGATGGGTCTTCGTGGCGGTGACCGCAGCCCTGCTCTTTGTCACGGTGAAGCGGCTGGTGGCCAGCGTGGCGAGCCGGGAGGCCAAGCTGCAGACCCTCATCCACGCCATTCCGGACCTGGTGTGGCTGAAGAGTCCCGAGGGGATCTACCTCGGCTGCAACCGGGCCTTCGAGCGCATGTGCGGTGTCCGCGAGGCGGAGCTGCTCGGTCTCACGGACCACGACCTGTTCTCCCAGGAGCAGGCGGACTTCTTCCAGCAGAACGACCTGGAAGCCATCGCGGCGGGGACCACCCGGGACAGCGAGGAGTGGGTCACCCAGGTCGAGACGGGCCACCGGATCCAGCTGGAGGTCCTCAAGACGCCCATCCATGACGCCAGCGGGACGCTCATCGGGGTGCTGGGCATCGGCCGGGACATCACCGAGCACCGCCGCCTCGTGGCGGAGCGGATAAGGCTCGAGGCCCGGCTGAGCCAGGCTGAGAAGATGGAGGTGGTGGGCCGCTTCGCGGGCGGCGTGGCGCATGACTACAACAACATGCTGACCGTGATCCTCGCGAACGCCGACCTGGCCCTGGAAAAGCTGGACGCAGTGCAGTCCGGACGCAAGCACCTGCAGGAGATCCAGCGGGCCGCCCGCCACTCGACGGACCTCACCCAGCAGCTGCTCGCCTTCGCCCGCCAGCAGCCCGTGGCCCCCCGCCTGGTGGACCTCAACGAGGCTGTGACGGGCCTTCTGGAGGTGCTGGGCCGGCTGGTGGGACCCGATATTCACGTGGTCTGGATACCCGGCCCCGACCTCTGGAGGGTCCAGGTGGACCCCACCCAGCTCGACCAGGTGCTGACGAACCTGCTCGTGAACGCCCGGGACGCCATGGGCGGTCCCGGGCGGCTCGATGTCGCGACCTCAAACCGCACCCTCCTGGAGGCGGACTGCGCGGATCTGGCCGACCTCGTGCCGGGTGACCACGTCTGTCTGAGCGTGACGGACAGCGGCTGCGGCATGGCGCCCGAAGTGGTGGCGCGGATCTTCGAGCCCTTCTTCACCACCAAGGCCCCAGGCAAGGGCACGGGGCTGGGCCTGGCCATGGTCCACAGCGCCGTGAGGCAGAACCACGGCGCCATCCGGGTCGAGAGCGAGCTCGGCCGAGGCACCTGCTTCAAGATCTTCCTGCCGCGGGCGCTGGCCTGAGCGCGGGCCGGCCTACTTCCGGAGCTTGAGCAGGTCCAGCACGATGACCAGGGCCATGAGGGAGGCCAGCAGCAGGAAGCCGCCCGTGAGGATCTTTTCCTTCAGCTCGATGGTGAGGTCCTTGCGGCGCAGTTTCTCGAAGGTGAGCAGGGCCATGTGGCCCCCGTCCAGGGCGGGAATGGGCAGGGCGTTCAGGATGGCCAGCTGCAGGCTGATGGCGCCGCACATGAAGAGGAAGACGTCCCAGCCGGTCTTGGCCGCCCGGCTGCCCTGGCGGATGATGCCGATGGGCCCGGCCACCTCGGCGCTGCGCGCCTGGAAGCTGACGAGCCGCTTGAGGAAGCCCAGCACCTGGCCGCTCATGCGCCAGGAGGTGGTCACGGCGAAGCGGCCGCCCACCAGGAAGTCGCCGGGACGGTAGGCCCGGCGCTCCAGGGGGAGGGGCATGGGCATGGGCATGAAGCCCAGGCGTCCCTTGCCGCCATCCAGGCGCGGGGTGAGGGGCAGGTCCAGGGGCTTGCCCTCCCGGGTGATCAGGAACGGCACGGCTTCCCCGGGGTGGGCCTGGATGAAGCTCACGGCCTCCTCCCACGGGGAGCCGGGAAACCTGAGGGCGCCAATGCCGCGCAGCTCGTCGCCGACCTTGAGGCCGCCTTGTTCCGCCGCGCCGCCCGGGACCACCTCGATGACGGTCCAGGATTCCTGGATCTTGGTCACCCGGGCCTGGTCGGCGCCTACGAAGGTGAACAGGATGAGGGTGGTCAGCAGGTTGGCCAGGATGCCCCCGCTGTAGAACAGCATCCGCTTCCCGTAGGGCTGCTTCAGGAAGCCGTGGGGATCCTCGGCGCCGGGTTCCTCGGGGTTGAAGCCCGCCAGCTTCACATAGCCGCCCAGGGGCAGCAGGCGCAGGCAGACATCGGTCTCCCGCCACTGGAACCCGACGAGGCGGAGTCCGAAGCCCAGGGAGAAGGACTCTACGGGCATCCCCATGTACTTGGCCGCCAGGAAGTGGCCGCCCTCATGCAGGAAGATCAGGCCCCCCAGCATGACCACGGGGCCCCAGAACCCGACCCCTGGCAGCTTGAAGGCCACGAGGGACAGGATGGCGAAGCTCAGGACGTAAGACAGGCGAAAGCGATACATGGACACCCGGAGGATCAGGTCCGAGCTTGGACCCAACCTTCAGCATGACGCCTTGCGGCCCGGTCTGCATCCAGCACTTGGGCGAGGGAGGCCAGCGGGGCCACCGGGAGGCTGGCCAGGGTGTCCTGGTTGCAGGCCTGGATGTCCCAGAAGCCCAAGCGTCCCTGCAGAAAGGCTTCGACGGCCACCTCGTTGGCAGCGTTCAGGAGGGCGGGCGCCGTCCCCCCGGCCCGGAGGGCCTCGAAGGCCAGGCCCAGGCAGGGGAACCGCTCCAGGTCCGGGGGCTCGAAGGTCCAGGCCCGGGCCTGGTCCCAGGAATAGGCGGGCACGGGGCCCGGCTGCCGGTCGGGATGGAAGAGGCAGTACTGGATGGGCAGCTTCATGTCGTTGGCGCAGACCTGGAGCTGGTAGCTGCCGTCCTGGAAGCCCACCATGGCGTGGACCTGGCTCTGAGGGTGCACGGTGACCGAGAGCTGGTCGGGACCGAGCCCGAAGAGCACGGAGGCTTCGATCACCTCCAGTCCCTTGTTCATCAGGGTGGCGCTGTCGATGGTGATCTTGGGCCCCATCTTCCAGGTGGGATGGTTGAGGGCCTGCTCGACGGTGGCGGCCTGGATGCGGTCCAGGGGCCAGTCCCGGAAGGGCCCGCCGCTGGCGGTGATGCGCACCTCGCGCAGGGTGGCCCGGTCGCGGCCGTCCAGCAGCTGGTGCAGGGCGGCATGCTCGCTGTCCACGGGCAGCAGCTCGCCGCCGCCGGCCAGAGCGGCCTCGTGCATGAGCGCGCCGCCCACCACCAGGGACTCCTTGTTGGCGACACAGACCCGCCGCCCGGCCCGCAGAGCGGCCTCGGTGCTGGCCAGGCCCACGCTGCCCACGATGGCGGCCACCACGGTGTCCACGGTGGCGTCCAGGGTACAGGCCAGGAGGCCCTGGTGTCCCCAGTGCAGCTCAGGCTGGTAGGAGAGGCTGGCGCGCAGCCACGCGGCGTCTTCCTGCGAGCTCACGGAGACGCAGCGGGGCCGGAAGGCCTCGCACTGATCCCTCAGCAGAGCCCGGTTCCGCCCCGCCGCGAGGGCCTCCACGCATAGCCGCTCCGGGTGCGCCCGCACCACCTCCAGGGTGGAGGTGCCGATGGAGCCCGTGCTCCCGAGAACCGCCAGGTGGCGCACTCAGTTGAAGCCGTGGACGAAGTGCACGTAGGCGTAGAGCACGGGGGCGGCGAAGACCAGGCTGTCCACTCGGTCCAGCATGCCGCCGTGGCCGGGGATGCCGACGCCACCCACGTTCGAGTCCTTCACGCCAGCGCTGCGCTTCCAGGTGCTTTCCACCAGGTCGCCCAGCTGGCCCACGGTGCCCAGCAGCAGACCCAGCGCCAGGACATCCACCAGGGACCACTCGGAGCAGACCGTGGCCTTCATCAGAAAGGCGCCGAGCAGGTTGCCGCCAAGGTTGCCGAAGGCCCCCTCCCAGCTCTTTTTGGGGCTCACCCGGGGGGCCAGCTTGCGGCGCCCGAAGTAGCTGCCCACGAAGTAGGCGGCGGTGTCGCCGAACCACGTGATGATGATCAGTGCAAGGATCAGGCGGCTGCCGGTCTTGGGCAGGGTGCCCTGGAGCATGAACAGCTTCAGCTGGAAGCCCAGGCCAAGCCCCATGTAGAGCGCGCCGAGCCAGGTGATGGCCTGACTGGGCAGGGCCTCCTCGAGTTTCCGGTCAAAGAAGAGGGCGCCGAGGTGGATCACCAGGACGCCCCCCGCGAAGACGAGCCAGAGGGGCAGCGGATCCTTGCCGCCCGTGGCCAGGAAGAAGTGGAGGAGCAGGGCCCAGGCCACCAGGACGCCGGTGGTCAGGGAGGGGTTGAAGCCCCGGACCCGGGCCATGAGGGTCATCTCGTGCACGCCCATGAGGATGGCCCCGGCCATGATCACCAGGAAGGTCCAGGGGGCCCAGGGGCGGTCCCCGAACCAGAGGAGGCTGAAGAAGAAGAGTCCGAACACCAAGGCCGAGGCCACCCGGGTGGCCAGGTTCTTCGTGTCCATCCTGGGCGTGGTCCGTTCCATCAGATTCCCCCGAATCGCCGTTCGCGCTGAGCATAGTCCTCGAGGGCTTCCTTCAGCGCCGCGGGACCGAAGTCCGGCCACAGGATATCCGTCATGTAGAGCTCGGCATAGGCGGACTGCCAGAGGAGGAAGTTGGAGATGCGATGTTCCCCGCTGGTGCGGATGAGCAGGTCGACGTCGGGCACCCCTGCGGTCCAGAGGCGGTCCCCGAAGGCCGCCTCATCCACCTGATCGGGCCGGAGGCCGTCCTCCACGCAGCGCCGGGCGGCCTGGGCCAGCTCCAGGCGGGAGCCGTAGTTCACGGCCAGGTGGAACGTCATCCCGGTGTTTCCGGCAGTGGCCTCCTCGAGGGTCTTGATGTCCGCCTGGATGCCTCCGGGCATGCCCCGGAGATCCCCCAGGTGCTGGAAGCGGATGCCCTTCCGGGCGAGCTGGTGCACGAACATGCGCAGATACATGCGCAGGAGGGCCATGAGCGCCGCCACCTCGGCGGGGGGGCGCTTCCAGTTCTCCGTGGAGAAGGCATACAGGCTCAGGTGCTGGATGCCCTCGTCCGAGGCCGCCTCCAGGATGCGCTCCACCGCCTGGACGCCGGCCTTGTGCCCCTTGATGCGCGCCCAGCCCCGCTGCGCAGCCCAACGGCCATTGCCGTCCATGATGATCGCGACGTGGGTCGGTACCGTCATCGTGTGCCTAAGGGAGAGGAGGGGCGGACAGGTCCGCGTGGCCGACCCAGCAGGGTCCGGAGGGCCACCCGGGATGATGATCGCAACGGGGGTCGGGGCAATCATCAGGCACGGAAAATCTCGACAAAATTCAAAAAGATAATGCTAACACGGGGGTTGCCGTTGAGAGGGGAGAGGCGCGCCTCCCCCGTGACCCATCATGGTAGGCTTGAGCCCTTCCTTTTTCCTGGCAAAACTCATGGTTCAGTTCAATACCCGAGGCAATGAGATCCTCCTCAAGCTGGTCTACTATGGGCCGGGTCTCAGCGGGAAGACTACCAATTTGCAGTCCCTGCACGCCATGTGCTCCGATGCCCAGCGCGGGGAGATGTTTTCCGTCAACACGCAGGAAGACCGAACGCTCTTCTTCGACCTGCTGCCCATCAACCTCGGCTACATCTACGGCAATGCCATTCACCTCCAGATCTACACGGTGCCTGGCCAGGTGCAGTACGACGCGAGCCGGCGGGTGGTGCTGGGAGGGGCGGACGGCGTGGTGTTCGTGGCGGATTCCTGTGAGTCCAAGATGCAGGACAACGTGGACTCGCTCTCGAACCTCTACCACAACCTCAACGCCAATCGGCTGAACATCAAGCAGATCCCCTTCGTCATCCAGTACAACAAGCGGGACCTTCCGGATGCCATGGCCGTGGGGGTCATGAACCGGCGCCTGAACTTCCGCAGCGTGCCCTATTTCGAATCCGTCGCCAACCGCGGCACCGGCGTCCTGGACACGTTTCTCTCCATCACCCGGGAGACCGTGGGCCACACCTTCAAGAAGTACCACCTCGACAAGAAGATCAAGGACTTCGATGAGATGTTGAACCTCATCGATGCCAACGTCCGGACGAGCATGCGGGAGCTGCCGCTGCTCGAACCGGGCTCCTCGGTGCCCGCCATCGAGACGACAGTGCTGAGACACAGCAATGTGAGCGTGGCCGACCTCCTGCCGGGCAAGGTCGCGGACGCCCACGAGCTGCTGGAAGACGCCCTCAAGTCCAACATGGAGACGGCCCGCCTCTACTCTGAGCTCAAGCAGATGAAGGAGGCCGTGGAGAAGAAGAACGAGGAGATGAGCGCCCTCTACGCCCAGCTGGACCGGGCCAACCAGGACAACCTGAAGACCCGCCGCTACCTCGAAGGTCTGGTGCAGAACATCGGGGAAGCTGTCATCTCGTACTCGCCGGACGGCAAGATCCTCACCTGGAACATGGCCGCGGAACGCATCTTCGGCTATTCCCGGCCCGAGATCGTCGGCCGGAGCATGGCCCAGCTGACGCCGGATCACCTGCTCGGGGAGCTGGAACGGGTGGCCCAGCAGGTGGCCCGGGGCCAGGTCATCCGGGGGGTGGTCACCAGCCGTCTACGCAAGGGGGGCGTTGCCTTCCCGGCCAGCATCACCTACGCCCCCGTCCGGGGTGCCGACGACCGGGTGCTGGCCTATTCCGCCCTGGTCCGGGACATGAGCGAACAGAAGGACCTCCAGGAGCGGCTGACCCACTCCCAGAAGCACGAGGCCCTCGGCCGGCTGGTGCCCTCCCTCTTCCACGAGGCCGCCAATCGCCTGACCCCGGTGTTCCTGGAAGCGAACCTGCTTGCCGAAGCCAGCCTGGACCCCAAGCAGGCTGGGCAGGTGGACCGTCTGGTGAAGGCGGTGGACTCCATCCAGTTGCTGCTGCAGCCCCTGCAGACCATTCTCAACCCGCCCACGCCGGTCCGGATGCCCGTCCAGCTCAACGACCTGGTGGCGGAGGTCGCCGCGATGGTCGCCCCCAAGGCCCAGCAGGTGGGGGTCACCGTGGAGCTGAGCCTGGATCCGAGCCTGCCCGTCTCGGAGCTGGACCCGGAGCTCATGCGCCAAGCCCTCACCCACCTGCTCCTGAACAGCCTCCAGTCCCTGACGCTCCGTCCCGTCAAGCAACTGCGTGTGAGCACCCGCCTCTCCGGGGACAGCCTCCACGTGGTGGTGCAGGACAGCGGGCCGCTGATCCCCGAAGCCCGGCAGGCCGAGCTGTTCAATGCCGCCGCAAGCGTCACCACCGAGGCCCTGGGGCTGCCCATCGCCGAAAGCATCTGCCGACAGCACGGCGGCCGCCTAAGCGTGCAGAGCCAGGAGGGATCGGGCAATGCCTTCCTGCTCGAGATCCCGCACGTGGTTGCCGCGCCCCGGACGGCCTCGCCCAGGGAGGCGCTCCAGGGCAAGCGGGTCCTGGTGGTGGACGACGAGACCTTCTTGCTGGAGTGCCTCGTGGACGCCCTCGGCGCCTGGGGCATCGACGTCGCCTCCAGCACCCGGGGCGACGAGGCCATCGAGCAGCTGCAGAAGGGGGCCTTCGACCTGATCGTCTCCGACATCCGCATGCCGGGGCTGTCGGGCGTCGAGCTGTATGACTGGCTGAAGGCCGAGCGGCCCGGGATGCTTCGGCGGATCCTCTACACCACGGGGGATTCCTTCGATGCCAAGACCCGGGACTTCCTGGAGACGAACCAGGTCCCCTACCTGGGTAAGCCCTTCGATCTAAAGCAACTCAAGCAAAGTCTCGAACTCCTCCTAGGGAGTCCGGCGGAGGCGTGAGGGGCCGCCCGGGCGCATACTGGGAGCCTTCACCGTCTCTTTCCCGAGGAGTCTTCCATGCAGCGAACCTGGGTCATGACCTGGATCCTGGCCACGGGCCTGCTGGCCCAGGCGCCTTCCCCCGAGCCCCCTCCAGCTCCCGCGGCCCAGGCCCCCAAGCCGGAGCCGCCCGCCGCGCCCGTGCCCGAAGCCGTCAAGCCCGTCGAAGCCAAGACCTTCGATCAGCTGCGACCCAGCCAGCGGAAGTGGGTCTATACCCTCCACCGGGCCGCCCTCTCGGCCCACGAGCTGGGCTATTACCGGAGCCACCCCAAGGCCGTGGAGCTGCGGACCGCTCTGGGGGAGCTGCTGGCGGCCAAGCCCGTGCTTCCCGAGAAGGCCTCCGCCTCGTTGTCGGCGGTCGAGGCCTACCTCACCCAGCTTCGGACCAACCACGGAGTCTATGACGCCACGGGCGCCAAGCTGCTGCTTGGTGGCACCTGGAAGGAGCTCCTGGGGGCCGCCCGCGCCGCGGCCAAGGTCGGCCACCCGGGGCTCGAGCCGCGTCTGCTCAAGCTCAAGGGCCTGCTCTTCGACGCCAAGGTTGATGCCGTGGCGCCGACCTGGGCCGAGCCCGAGGCCCCCGCCAAGGGCAAGAAGGCCAAGGCCGCCAAGGCCCCGGGCGCCCCTGACGGCTTTGCCGAGCAGAAGGCCATCACCGCCCTCTGGGTGAAGCGCGCCCAGGCCTGGGTGGAGAACACCCCCCAGGAGGTGGAGGTCAACGGCGAGAAGAAGAGCCGGCGGCTGCCCGATCCCGTGCAGACCAATGCCCTGAATGACCTGCTGGCCTGGCTGGACAAGGAGGACCTCGTCCTGCTGCGCGACCCCGCTTTCGGGTGGCTGGACCTGCATCGGCTCGGCGCCGCTCCCGGGGCCGGGCTGCTCGCGAGGTCAGCCGATCTGACCGCCGGCAAGGCACCCGAGGGCGCCCCCGGGGAGCTGGCGCTCCTGCCGACCTTCGAGCCCGTGCTGGGCGAAAGCAAGTTCGCCCCGGGCGAGGAGAAGCGCGCGGTGCTGGTGGAAGTGAAGCAGGGCCCCGCCCCGGCGACGCTTGCCGAGCAGTCGGCCCTCTTCGAGAAGCTGGGCCGCAGCCGGGAGCTGGAGGTCAAATAGAACCCTGTCTGCAGGTCCTCTACTCCTCGCCCTTCCGCTGCCGGCCCTCGGGGTCGAACTGGTAGCCCACGCTCCGCAGGGTGTGCACCCAGCGGGGGTGGTGGGGATCGTCCTCCATGACGCGGCGGATGCGCACGATGAAGTTGTCCACGGTGCGGCTCGTGGGGTAGGCGTCCTCTCCCCAGACCTTGTCGAGGATGTCCGTGCGGCTCACCACCTGGCCCGGCCGCTCCATGAGCAGCTTGAGGATCATGGACTCCTTCACACCCAGCTGGAACGGCCCGGCCGGCCCCTCGCCGCAGAAGTTGTCGAAGTCCACCCAGTAGGCCCCGAAGGTCTGCCGGCTGTTGATCTCCCGGCTCTTGTACCAGGACTCGCGGCGGAGGATGGCCCGGATCCGGAGCAGCAGCTCCCGGACCTGGAAGGGCTTGCCCAGGTAGTCGTCAGCGCCGGTCTCGAAGCCGTGGACCCGGTCATCATCCGTGTTCTTGGCGGTCAGGAACAGGATCGGCGTGAAGTTCTTGGCCTCCCGCACCCGCTCGCAGATGGTGTAGCCATCCAGGCCCGGCAGCATCACGTCGAGGATCACCAGGTCATAGGTCTCCGCCAGGATCTGCTTCAGGGCCAGGTCCCCCCGGGGGATCCAGGTGCAGGCGAGGCCCTCCAGCTCCAGGTTCAGCTTGATGCCTTCGGCGAGGCTGAGCTCGTCTTCCACCAGCAGGATCTTGGGTTCGGACATGGCAAACTCCAGGCACAGGTCTTGATCCTACTAGAATGAGCCCTTGGAGCACCCATGGACCCCCAATCAAACCCCTTCCTCAGCATCGTCATCCCCATCTACAACGAAGAGGAGAACATCCCCACGCTGTGGGAGCGCCTGTCCCGGGTGCTGACCGAGCACTTCGCGGACCCGGCCCACAGCTGGGAGGTGATCTTCACGGATGACGGCAGCCGGGACCGCAGCCTGCCGATGCTGGTGGAGATCGCCCGGACCGAGCCCCGGGTGCGGGTGGTGGAGTTCAACCGGAACTACGGCCAGCACAGCGCCATCTTCGGCGCCTTCGCCGAGGTCCGGGGCCAGGTGGTCGTGACCCTGGATGCGGACCTGCAGAACCCCCCGGAGGAGATCCCCAAGCTGGTGGCCAAGGTGGAGGAGGGCTTCGATGTGGTGGGCGGCTGGCGCCAGGGCCGCACGGACAACGACAGCTTCTTCCGCACCATGCCCAGCAAGATCGTCAACGCCGTCACCCGCAAGACCACCGGCGTGAAGCTCCACGACTACGGCTGCATGCTGCGGGCCTACAGCCGCGAGGTGGTGGACGCCATGCTGCTCTGCAAGGAACGGTCGAGCTTCATCCCCGCCCTGGCCAACAGCTTCGCCCGGCGCATCACCGAGGTGCCCGTGGCCCACGCGGAGCGTGCGGCGGGGGAGAGCAAGTACGGCGTCTGGAAGCTCATCAACCTGCAGTTCGACCTGCTGACCAGCTTCAGCCTGCTGCCCCTCCAGATGCTCAGCGTGTTCGGCGTGGTCACGGCGGGCATCGGGTTCCTGCTGTTCCTGGGCCTGGTGGCCTACCGCTTCCTGCACCCGGAAGGCACGGCGCAGGGTGTGTTCACCCTTTTCGCCATCCTCTTCTTCTTCGTGGGCTGCCAGTTCGTCGCCTTCGGCCTGCTGGGCGAGTACATCGGCCGCATCTACCAGGAAGTGCGCGACCGGCCCCGGTACATGGTGCGGAAGGTCCACCAGCAGAAGTAAACCCAACAGGGCTGGAGCTGCATCTGGTTTCGGTGCCTAACCCTCAAGCTCGCCGCTCCAGCCCTCGCCGTCCTCTTCCTGGGGCTTCTCGGGCACGCGGTAGCTCTCGCTGGCCCAGGCTCCCAGGTCCTGGGTCTGGCAGCGCTCGGAGCAGAAGGGCTTGAAGGCGTTCCCCTCCCAGGAGGTGGGGATCCGGCAGGTGGGGCAGGGGCGCAGGGTCATGGCTATCAGCATATCGGGACCAGAATCGATTTCAAGTTGGAAGAAAATATGAGTGAATTGATGCAGATCGACTTGACAGGGAATTTCCACCCCTTATGCTCAAGGAGTCAAGGGTGGGCACGGCCTAGCCCTGAACACGAGGAGGAACAACCATGGGCAAGATCATCGGCATTGACCTGGGCACCACCAACAGCTGCGTCGCCGTCATGGAGGGCGGGCTGCCGAAGGTGATCCCGAATCCTGAAGGCTCGGACACCACCCCGTCCGTGGTGGGCTTCAACCCCAAGACCACCGAGCGCCTGGTCGGCGTGTCGGCCAAGCGGCAGGCCGTGGCCCAGCCCAAGAGCACCATCTACTCCATCAAGCGCTTCATGGGCCTGCCCTTCGCGGACTCCGCGAAGGAGCAGAAGCTGGTGCCCTACACCGTCGAGCGCTCGGACAAGGGCGGCTGCGTGGTGGACGTGCTTGGTAAGAAGTTCAGCCCCGAGGAGCTCAGCGCCATCATCCTCACCAAGATGAAGGAGGCCGCTGAGGCCTACCTGGGCGAGAAGGTCACCGAGGCCGTCATCACCGTGCCCGCCTACTTCAATGACGCCCAGCGCCAGGCCACCAAGGATGCCGGCGCCATCGCTGGCCTGGACGTGAAGCGCATCGTCAACGAGCCCACCGCCGCGGCCCTGGCCTACGGCCTGGACAAGAAGAAGGACGGCACCATCGCGGTCTTCGACTTCGGCGGCGGCACCTTCGACATCAGCATCCTGGAGGTCTCCGAGGGCGTGGTCGAGGTCAAGTCCACCAATGGCGACACCCACCTGGGCGGCGACAACATCGACCAGGCCATCATTGACTGGCTGGCCGATGAGTTCCTCAAGAACGAGGGCATCGACCTGCGCAAGCAGGCGGACGCCATGCAGCGCCTGAAGGAAGCCGCCGAGAAGGCCAAGATCGAGCTGTCCAGCACCACCCAGACCGACATCAGCCTGCCCTACATCACCGCGGATGCCAGCGGCCCCAAGCACGTCACCCAGCCCCTGAGCCGCGCCAAGTTCGAGTCGATGATCGAGTCCGTCCTGGAGAAGATCAAGGCGCCCTGCGAGAACGCCGTGCGGGACGCCAAGATGGCCCACCACGAGATCGACGAGGTGGTGCTCGTGGGCGGCTCCACCCGCATCCCCCGGGTGCAGGAGCTGGTGAAGCAGATCTTCGGCAAGGAGCCCAACAAGAGCGTCAACCCCGATGAAGTCGTGGCCGTGGGCGCCGCGGTGCAGGCCGGCGTGCTGGCGGGCGACGTCAAGGGCGTGCTGCTCCTGGACGTGACCCCGCTCAGCCTCGGCATCAACGCCAACGGCGGGCAGATGAGCGTCATCATCCCCCGCAACACGACCATCCCCACCAAGCGTTCCGAGATCTACACCACCGCCGTGGACAACCAGCCCGGCGTGGACATCGAGGTCTTCCAGGGCGAGCGCCCCGTGGTGGAAGGCAACAAGCTGCTGGGCCAGTTCCACCTCGGGAACATCGCCCCGGCGCCCCGCGGCATGCCGCAGATCGAGGTGACCTTCGACATCGACGCCAACGGCATCGTGCACGTCACCGCCAAGGACAAGGGCACCGGCAAGGACGCCAGCATCACGCTGACCGGCAGCACGGGCCTCTCCAAGGAGGACATCGACGCCAAGGTGAAGGACGCCGAGGCCCACAAGGCCGAGGACGAGACCCGCAAGGCCCTGCTGGAAGAGAAGAACCACCTGGACCAGATGGTCTACCAGGTGGAGAAGCTCCTGAAGGACAACGGCGAGAAGCTGCCCGAGGCCGACAAGAAGGAAGCCGAGGAGGCCATCGTCGAGGCCAAGGCCGCCCTGGCCAGCCTGGAGCAGGAGCGCATCAAGAAGGCCCTGGAGAACCTCACCGCCAAGAGCCACAAGCTGGCGGAGAGCCTCTACAAGCAGGAGCCGCCCAAGGACGGCGGCGCCGGCGGTCCGGGCGCCCCCGGTGCCCACCCCGGCGGCGACAAGAAGGCCGATGACAACGTCATCGATGCAGAAGTGGTCAGTTAGGCCAGCCAGAAAAAGGGGCGCCGCTGGCGCCCCTTTTTCTGGCTATAAGAAATCTTAGTGTCCTAGACTAAAGCCATGTCCCACCCTGACTACTACAAGATCCTGGGCGTGCCCCGGTCGGCCTCCGAGGAGGACATCAAGAAGGCGTACCGCAAGCTGGCGCGGAAGCACCACCCGGACCTGAACCCTGGCGACGCCAAGGCTGAGGCGGCATTCAAGCAGCTGGCCGAGGCCAACGATGTCCTTTCGGACGCGGAGAAGCGGAAGAACTACGACACCTATGGTGATCCGGCCGGGCCTGGCGCCCAGGTGCCGCCGGGGTTCCAGCAGGGCGGCGGTGGCTTCGCCTTCGAGGACATCTTCGCGGGCTTTGGCGGCCGGCCGCTGCGCCATGGCCCCGAGCGGGGCGAGGACCTGCTCCACTCCGTGCGCCTGGGGTTCCGCGAGGCCTTCGAGGGCACCCGGCTGAACCTTCGGGTGAACCGCTCCGAGCCCTGCATCGCCTGTCGGGGCACCGGTGAGGCCAACCGGAAGCCCGAGCAGTGCCGGACCTGCCAGGGCAAGGGCAAGCTGGGCTCCGGCTCCGGCTTCCTCTCCTTCGGGCGCTCCTGCCCGGACTGCGGCGGCCGGGGCAGTCGACAGCCGGCCTGTCCCGACTGCGATGGCGCGGGCCGCCACGCGCGGCAGGAGACCGTGACCATCGCCATCCCGGCCGGGGTGGAAGATGGGGCCCGCCTGCGGGTGGCCGGCAAGGGCGAGGCGGGACGCCGCGGAGGCGGACCCGGCGACCTCTTCCTGCAGATCAGCATGGAACCGGACGCCCGCTTTGAGCGCAAGGGACCGAACCTCTACGTGCGGCTGCCCATCAGCTTCTCCGAGGCCGCCCTGGGCGCCAAGGTGGTGGTGCCGACCCCTGAAGGCCACCAGACCATCAAGGTCCCGCCGGGCACCCAGACCGGCGCCAAGCTCCGGCTCAAGGGCCAGGGCATGCCCATTCCCCGGGGCAGTCAGCGGGGCGACCTCATCGCCGAGGTGGCGGTGGTGACTCCCCACATCCAGGACGAGCGGAGCAAGGAGCTCCTCCGGGAGCTGGCCGAGCTGAATGATGCCGAGCTCCAGAAGCAACGAGGTGCCGACCATGGCTAAGGATCCCCGCATGGGCGCCTACATGATCGGGGTGGTGTCGATGCGCTACGGCGTCCACCCCCAGACGCTTCGACTCTACGAGCGGGAAGGGCTGCTCGCGCCCAGCCGCACCGAAGGGAAGACGCGCCTCTACAGCGACGAGGACCTGGAGCGCCTGGAGTTCATCCTGAACCTCACCCGGGACCTGGGTGTGAACCTGGCGGGCGTGGAGGTGGTCCTGGGGTTGCGAGACCGACTCAACCACATGCAGGAGGACCTGGAGCGCCTCTCCCAGATCCTGGAAGCGGCGGGACTCAAGGATCTGCCGCGGTCCAGCTCGTCGACGGGCCTGGTGAAGCTGACCACCCACGGCCTGCGGAAGCGTTGACGGCCCGACTCGTGGCCAACCTTTTTCCAAGGCACAAAATCCTGTCGAGCCAAATACCTGGACAAGCTCCAAAGGGTGCCGAACGCTTGGTATGCTGATCCTTCCCCCCAAGGAGCACCGTGCCCCTCCGGCATCTCGAAGAGCGCTCGCTCGATAAATACTTCGACTCCATCCGGCACCTGCCTCTGCTCACGGCAGAGGAAGAGCGGATCAACGGTCGCTTGTGGCAGAACGACCGCAACCCTGAAGGCCTGCAGCGTCTGGTGGAGGGGAACCTGCGCTTCGTCGTCAAGGAGGCGCGAAAGTTCGAGGGCATGGGCCTGGACCTGCTGGACCTCATCAGCGAGGGCAACCTGGGCCTCATCGAGGCCGCCAAGCGCTTTGACCCCGAGCGGCAGAACAAGTTCCTCACCTACGGTTCCTGGTGGGTGCGGCAGGCCATCTTCCACGCGCTGGCCGAGCACGGCAACAAGATCCGCCTGCCCCAGAAGGTGGCGGGGCACCTGGTGCAGCTGAACCGCGCGACCCAGAAGCTGAGCCAGAACCTCGGTCGCGTACCCATGCTGCAGGAGATCGCCGACGCCATCGGACTGAGCATCGAAGAGGTCGAGCGGCTCCAGTTGCTCCAACAGACCACCTCGACGGTGTCCACGGAGCAGGGGCTTGGGGACTCCGACCTCACCGTGGGCGACAGCCTGGAGCAGGAGGTGGAGCCCTCCGCCATGCACACCCTGGACCAGGAGGCCTTCCTCGAGCAGATCGAGGAGAGCCTGAAGTCGCTCAGCGAGAAGGAGCGCACCATCATCACCCTGCACTTTGGCCTCGGCGGCGAGGATCCGCTGACCTTGGAGCAGATCGGCAAGCAGTTCACGCCGCCCATCTCCCGGGAGCGGGTGCGCCAGCTGGAGGAGCGAGCCCTGGCCCGCATCCGCGAGCGCCGCCGCGAAGTCCTCGGCGGCTTCCTGCGCGGCGGGGACGGTCCATGAAGGGTCGCCCCGACTGCCCTCGCTGTCAGGGGCAGGGCCTGGTCTTCGATCCGGATCCCCTGAAGCCCGTGCGGGTCTGCGGCTGCACGGCGGATCTGGCGCCGGACGCCGAGACCCTGGGCCTGCCCGCCCGCTACCGGGAGGCGGACTTCGCCCGTTTCTGGAAGTGGTGGAACAACGTCCAGGCCAGCACTGCCCGGGCCCTGCTCAACCGCGTGGGAGAGCTGGAGGACCTGCTGGCCCGTCCCCCGGAGGAAGTGGGTGAGCTTGAGGGTCGGGAGGATCTTGCGAAGCTGCTCACCGCCCTGCGCAAGCGGCCCGAGCACGGCATCCGCCCCGCGGGCGCCGAGGGCCTGTCCCAGTGGGCCACGGCCGGCAAGCACCGGTTCCGGCATGGCTGGGAGCTCTGGTGGATCCATGGTCCCGCCCAGAGCGGCCGCAGCACCCTGGCCGCCGCGGCGCTGCGGGCCTGGACCGAGCGCACGGGTCGGACCGGACGCTTCGTGTCGGTCCGCACCCTCAGCCAGGCCATCAAGGATTCCTACTACGACGTGCGCAGCTTCCAGAACCAGGCCTTCCAGAGCGTCCGCGACCTCATCGAACCCCTCCAGGAGCCGGCCCTGCTGGTGCTGGACGACTGGGACCGCATGGACTCGGACCTCCGCGTCGCTGCGGCCCTGGCCCAGCTGCTGGATCACCGCTACAGCGCGGAGCTGCCCACCATCCTCACCGCCGCCGGACCGCCCGAGGCCATGGACCGCCGGGAGAACCATCCCCTGACCCGCCTCGATGACAGCAGCCTGCTGGAGCGCCTGCGGGGCGCGGAGCGGGTGGAGATGGTGCCGGCCCTGAAGCCTTGGTTCGACCGCGTGGAGCGATGAGAGCACTGCTCGCCGCGCTGCTCCGCCTGCATCTCGCCCGCGCCAGGGGGCTCTGGTTCCTGGGGATCGGCCTCACGCTGGTGCTGGGCTGGGGCACCCTGCGCGTGGAGCGCGCCCTGGATCTCATGAGCCTGCTGCCCGCGGACCACCCGGCCGTGCGGGCCAACCTGGAGGCGGGCGTCGGTCAGCAGGAGCTGCTCTGGCTCGTGGCTGAGGGCGGCGAGGCGGACCTGGAGGCCCGGCGCACCTGGGCCGAGGGCTTGGTGGACCGGCTGCTCACAGAAGGGAACCTGCCCCTGAATGGCCTGGCCGCCGAGGGCCGCCTGACCGAACCCGTGCCCGTGCCGGGACCCGGCGGCCTGAGCCCCTGGCCGGCGCTCCTCGCCGTGGGCGCCATCGCCGAAGGTGACGCGGCTGTGGGTCGGCTCACCACGGAGACCCTCTACACCCTGGCCCCGGCCTGGCTGGGTGACCGCCTTGAGCCGCTCCGGGATCCCGCGGCGCTGCGCCTCCGCCTGCAGGCCACCGCCAAGGCCCTTGCCTCGCCCGAACCTCTGCACGCGGCCCTGGCCCGGCTCGACCCACTGGGCCTGCGCGACCTGGCCCCCCAGGACGGCGAGGGCATGACCAAGGCCACAGCCCTGGGCCGGGCCTTCACCCTGCGGGTCCGCACGGGCTACTTCGAGACCAAGGATGGCCGCTTCGTGCTGCTGCCGCTGGTGGCCGGGTTCCCGGCCTCAGACGCCAAGGCCACCACCCGGGCCATCGCCTGGCTGGGCCGCGGCGCGGTCGGTCCCCTGCCGCCGGGCGCCAGCCTCCGGGAGGTCGAGGCGGCCCTCGCCCCCACGGCCACCCGGGCCTTCCCGCTGCAGGTCACCGGGGCCCACGCCATCACCTCCTGGGAGTCCCACCGCCTCACGGTGGAGGTGCTGCTCAGCCTCGGCTTCAGCTTCATCCTCATCGGCCTGGTCTACTGGCTGGGGTTCCGGACCCTGGCGGGCTACGGCTTCGTCATGGTGCCGCTCCTGATCGGCATGTTCTGGGCCCTGGGCCTCACCGGCTGGGTGCTGGGCCGGGTGAACCTCATGGCGGCGGGCTTCGGCGCCGTGCTGCTGGGCGTGGGCGATGACGTGGGCATCCTGCTCTTCAGCCGCTACCGGGACGAGCGCCGGGCGGGCCAGCCCAAGGACCGCGCCCTCCAGGCCGCCCTGCTCGGCACGGGACCCGGAGTGGTGGCGGGCGCCCTGGCCACGGCCCTGGCCTTCCTGGCGCTGGCTTTCGCCCCCTTCCCGGGCATCCGGGACCTGGGCATCACCACGGGCCTGGGCCTGCTGGCCTGCCTCGTGGCCACCTTCCTGGTGCTGCCGGCATTGCTGCTGGGCCTGGATCGTGGCACGGGCACCTTCGCTCCCGGCCCGGCCCAGGCGCTGGCGCCCCGCCGCCGCTGGGCGCCCTGGGCGGCCCTCGCCGTGCTGGTGCTGGCCCTGGTCGGGGCTCCCCGCACCCGCTGGGAAGAGGACCTGCGACGCTTCCGCGCCCAAGGCAATCCCGCACTGACCCTGCAGGAGCGCCTGACGAAGACGCTCGGGGCCAGCCTCCAGCCCCTGGCGCTGCAGATCCCCCTGGAGGACGTTGACCGCCTGCCGGCCCGCTGGAACAAGCTGAGCCCCATCCTTCGCGAGGCGGGCCTGCCCGTGCCCGACTGGCAGAGCCTGGACCCGGAGCTGCGCCATGTGTTGGGTTCCGAGACCTGGCGACACCAGGTGCTCGAAGTCGCGGGCAAGGCCGGCCTGGACCCCGCTGCCCTGGAGGGTCCTCTCTCGGCCCTGGCCGCTGCCGCCGCAGACCCAGCCCAGCCGGTGCGCGCCCTGCAGGCGCTGCTGCCCCGGAGCACGCCGCCGGAGGCCCGCCACCCCTGGAACCTGTGGGACGGCTTCCGGCGCGGCCGGAAGCTCGCGCCCCTGGACCCGGCCCTGATCGTGCCGCTGCGGCTGGACGAAGCCGCCCTCGCCCGCCTGACCCCCCAGGTGGAAGCTGCCGGGGGGCGCTTCGTCGGCACGCAGCCCCTCTTCCGCGTGGTGAAGGGCATCGCCAAGGAGGCCGTCCAGCAGGCGGTGCTGCTGGCCCTGGCCGGGATCTTCGCCATCATCGCCCTCTTCGGCCGCAGCCTCCGGTTCGCGCTCTTCGCCCTGGTGCCCCTGGTGGCCAGCCAGGCCGGGGTCTTCGGCGCCCTGGGCTGGGGCGGGGAGCCCCTGACCTTCCTCTCGCTCATGGCCATCCCCATCGCGCTGGGCGTGAGCGTGGACACCGCCTTCAACCTGCTGCACCGGGCCCGCGGTGAGGTCGACGCGTCCCGGCGGGTGGCCCGGGTGAACGCGGTCTGCGCAGGCACCACCCTCGCAGGCTTCGGTGGCATGGTGTTCAGCGGCTACCGCGGCCTTCGGGGCCTCGGCCTCGCCTGCCTGGGCGGCGTGGCCCTGGCCCTCCTGCTCACCCAGTGGCTGCTGCCCGTGCTGCTGGAGAAGTGGCCCCTGGAGAAGAAATGAACCCGCTGAACGAGATCCTCCAGACCCGCCTCGCGGAGGGCCCTGTGCCTGCCGCCGACGTGATGGCCCTGGGCCTCTACCACCCGGAACACGGCTACTACCGGCGCGTGGAAGGCCCCTGGGGCTTCGAGGGCAAGGACTACTACACGGCCCTGGACCTGGGCCCCCTCCTGGGCCAGACGCTGGCCGTGCGCCTGGAGGCGGCCTGGGAGCGCCTGGGCCGGCCGGCGCGCTTCACCGCCCTGGAGCCCGGCGCCGGACGCGGCTGGCTGGGCCGGGATCTCCTCAACGCGGCTTCGGGCCCCTTCGCCGAGGCCCTGGTCTACGTCCACCGCGACGACAACCCCGCGGCCAAGCAGGCCGCGGAAGCGGCCCTGGCGCCCTTCCTGTCGGCAAATCGCGCGCGCTTCGCCGCGGAATCCGAAGCGCTGGAGCCCTTCACCGGCTGTGTCTTCAGCAACGAGCTGTTTGATGCCCTGCCCGCTCAGCCCTGGCGCTGGGATGGCAGCCAGTGGACGCGGGAGGTGCTGACGACCGCCGGCCCCGAGTGGCAGGCGGCCGAGCCCGGCGAGGCCGGGGTCTGGTTCGCGGCCCACACCGATGGGCTGGAGCTCCGGGATGGCAGCATCTGGTGCGAAGCCCTGCCTGGCGTGGTGCGCGAGCTGGCGGCGCCCATGGAGGCGGGCCTGTTCCTGGCGGTGGACTATGGCGAGGCCGCGGACCGGCTGCTGGCCAAGGGCGCGGACCTGCGGCGCTTCCTGGCCCACAGCGTGGACGGGAAGTGGCACGAGAAGCTGGGCGAGGCCGACCTGACAGCCGATGTCGACTTCACCCGCCTGGCCGACCTGCTGCAGGGTCAGGGCCTGACCGAGCTCTCCCATGTGGAGCTCAGCCGCTGGATCCGGGCCCACGCCCCCCTGGACGAGTGGGGCGCCGGGTGGCTGGCCCTGCCCACCCCCGAGCGCATGCGGCGCACCGAGAACCTCCTGCAGCTCACCCTGCCCAACATGTTGGGCAGCCGGTTCCGCGTGCTCGAGGGCTGGAAGGCCAAGGGCTGATCGGGCCCCCGATCCCCATTCTCCTCGACGGGGCGCCCGGGTTTTGCTGAACTGGAGGGCGCGCCCCTCCGTCGGAGCGCCGCCCCGCCAGGAATCTGCCCACCATGACCCGCCCCGCCCCCCGACAGCCCGCCGAATGGGAACGCCACAGCGCCTGCTGGCTGGCCTGGCCCAGCCACGGTCACCTCTGGCAGAAGAATCTGGCCCCGGCCCAGGCCGAGTTCGCGGCCCTCTGTGTGGCCATCGCCGAGCAGGGGGGCGAGGCCCTGGAGCTGCTGGTGCAGGATGCCGCCGCCGAGGCCCAGGCCCGCGTGGCCCTGGCTCCAGTATTGGATCAGGTCCGGTTCCACCGGGTGCCCGTGGGCGACATCTGGCTGCGGGACACGGCGCCCATCTTCGTGCGGGAGGGGTTCGGCGGCCTGCGGGCCGCCTGCTTCCGCTTCAACGGCTGGGGTGGGAAGTATGTCCTGCCCGGCGATGACCAGGTCGCGGGCCGGGTCGCGGCCTTGAGTGGTGTGCCGGCGCGGGTCCATGACTGGATCCTGGAGGGCGGCTCCATCGAGGCCGATGGGGAGGGCACCCTGCTGACCACGCGCCAGTGTCTGCTCAACCCCAACCGCAACCCGGGCCTGGACGAGGCCGCCCTCGAGGCGGCGCTGCGCGCGGACCTGGGCGCGGAGAAGGTGCTCTGGCTGAACGAGGGCCTGCTCAACGACCACACCGACGGCCACATCGACACCCTGGCCCGCTTCGTGGCGCCGGGGGTGGTGGTCTGCATGGAGGCCCGCGAAGCGGGCGATCCCAACGCCGCCACCCTGGACCGGCTGGCGGCGGACCTGGCTGCCTGCACCGACGCCCGGGGCCGCCGCCTGCGGGTGGTGCGCATCCCCTCGCCCGGGGTGCTGCTCGACGACGAGGGCGAGCCCATGCCCGCCAGCTATGTGAACTTCTACCTCGGCAACCGCAGCGTGGTGGTGCCGACCTACGGCACGCCCTACGACGAGGCCGCCGTGGCCGCCCTGGCCCCGCTCTTCCCCGGACGCCGGGTGGTGGGCCGCTCGGCCCGTGCCATCCTGAGCGGGGGTGGCGCCTTCCACTGCATCACCCAGCAGCAGCCGGAGGTCCCATGAGCCCGTCGAGCACCGTCCGCGTCGCCGCCACCCAGTGCGCCTTCACGGCCAGCCTGGAGGAGAACGTGGCCCGCGTGGAGGGCCTCGTGCGCCAGGCCGCGGCCCAGGGCGCCCAGGTGATCCTGCCCTCGGAGCTGTTCGAGGGCCCCTACTTCTGCCGCGAGGAGAAGGATGCGTTCTTCGACCTCGCCCGGCCGGTGGAGGGCCACCCGACCATCGCCCGCTTCCAGGCCCTGGCCCGGGAGCTGGGCGTGGTGATTCCCGTCTCTTTCTTTGAGCGGGACGGCCACGCCCACTACAACAGCCTGGCCATGGTGGACGCGGACGGCGCCCTGCTCGGCGTCTACCGCAAGAGCCACATCCCGGACGGTCCGGGCTACGAGGAGAAGTTCTACTTCCGTCCCGGCAACACGGGCTTCAAGGTCTGGCCCACGCGCTTCGGCCGCCTGGGGGTGGGCATCTGCTGGGATCAGTGGTACCCCGAGTGCGCCCGGGCGATGATGCTGCTGGGCGCCGAGATCCTCTTCTATCCCACGGCCATCGGCACCGAGCCCGAGACGCCCGAGCTGGACACCAAGGATCTGTGGCAGCGGGCCATGATCGGCCACGCGGTCTCGAACGTGGTGCCCATCGTGGCCTCCAACCGCATCGGGACCGAAGGCGACCAGACCTTCTACGGCCACTCCTTCATTGCCAGCCACCGCGGCGAGCGGGTGGCGGAGCTGGGCCGCACCGACACCGGCGTCATCGTGGCGGACCTGGACCTGGAGGAGATCCGCCGCAACCGCGCCTCCTTTGGCTTCTTCCGGGACCGGCGGCCGGACCTCTACGGCATCCTGGCCGAACGGTAGCTGGCTAGACCCGGAACTGCCCCACCTGCTGGTTCTGGTCCTCGGCGACCCGGGCCAGCTCGGCGGCGGTGCGGGCGACCTCGGCCACGGTCTGGGCCATCTGGCCGGTGGCCGCGGCGTTGTGGGCCACTCGGTCCAGGTTCACGTCCACCTGCTCGGCCACCTCGGCGCTGGTGCGGGCCTGCTCGTCGGCGGCGGCGCCCACCTCAAGCAGCACCGAGGCCAGGGCCTGGATGCTGGTCTCGATGGTGCTGAGGGCGGTGACCGTGGCGCCGACCATCTGGGCGCCCTGGGTCACGGAGTCATTGCTGCGCTCGATGAGCTCCCCGATCTCGCGGGCGGCGGCGCCGCTGCGCTCGGCCAGCTTGCGGACCTCCTCGGCCACCACGGCGAAGCCCTTGCCCATGGCGCCGGCCTTGGCGGCCTCGATGGCGGCGTTCAGCGACAGCAGGTTCGTCTGCCGGGCGATGTCCTGAATCAGCCGCACGGCGGCCACCATGCTGGAGGTGGCGGTGCGGATCTCCTCCATGGCCTGGGCGCTGGCGGTGCCGGCCTGGGCGCCCTGCTGCACGGCGGCCACGGCGGACCCGGACTCCTTCCGGGAGCGCTGGAGGTTCTCCGAGACCTGCTCGATGGAGGCGGACAGCTCGGTGACCGCCGCGGCGACGCGCTCGAAGGCGGCCCGCTGGGCCTCGGAGTTGCCGGCGAGGCTGGCGCTGGTGGCGGCCATCTGCTCGCTGGAGGCGGAGAGCTGGGTGGCGCCGCTGGCCACGGAGCCCGAGGTGCTGATGAGGCTCTGGAAGATGGTCCGGATCCGCGCGTTGTAGCTGTTGAAGGCGGTGGCGGCCGCACCGATCTCGTCCTGGCTGTCGACCGGGAGCTGGAGCGTCAGGTCGCTCCGGCTCAGCCCCTCCGCAAGGGCCTGCAGGGGCCGGGTGATCCAGAGGCTCACCCGGTAGACCACCGTGAAGGTGAGCATCCAGAGCACGAAGGACACGACGAAGTCCATGAGGAAGGCCCGCCAGGGGCCCTTGGACAGGTCGATCCCGCCCTGCAGCAAGCCCTGTTCCTGCAGCTGGCCATAGAGGGTCCAGGTCTCGTGGATGTTGAAGAAGGCGTAGCCCAGCACGGGCGGCAGGATCATGAGGAGGAGCTTCCCACGCACGCTCAGGCGATTGGACAGAGACATGGGGGCTCCCGGAGGGACCTTGCGGGCCCACCCCTTCATCGGAGTGCTGGGTGGGTTACCTGATAATCAGCCCAGCAGCTTCAGGGTGTCGTCCAGGACCCGGATCACGCTGAGGATGTGGAAGGGCTCGACCACGAGGTAGTCCACCGCGCCGGCGGCCATGGCCCGGTTCCGCTTGAGGTCTGACTCCTCGCCGGTGCCCGCCAGCAGGATGGGAAGGGGACACTTCTCCTGCTGGATCAGGCGGCCACAGCGCTCCAGCGAGGTTCCGGCGCGCTGGCGGTGGTGGATCAGCACCAGCTTGATGCGACCCCACGCACCCTCGCCGCCGCCCATCTCGGCCAGCGAGGGCAGCACGGGACCCTTCATGAGGTCCAGGGCGGCGACCCCGAACTTGCGCCCCACGGCCTCGGCCAGCCGCGTGGGGAAGGCGTCCTCGCCCGCGAGCACCAGCAGCATCGGGTCGCGGTCCACGAGCACCTTCAGGAGGGCCGCCGGGTGGGCGGCCTCCCGGCGGGGGACTAGGCGGGCCGACTCCAGGCCCCCGGGGACGAAGCGCGACAGATCCCGCTGGGCCTGATGGTGCTTGGCCTCCATGAGCCACTGGCGATAGAGGCTCACCCGCTTCTTGTCCGCGGAGTCGGCGATGCGCAGCCCCCAGACCCGGTCGCCAAAGTAGGCCACCCGCATGGGCAGGGCCAGGTTCTCGCCGATGGCCGCCCGCAGCTCCACCGATGTGCTGGCGTTGAGCCTCAGCATGTCCCCCAGGATCCGGGTGGCTTCCGGGGGGGCCAGCTCCAGGCCGTCCTCGCCGAAGGCCAGCACGAAGCCGTCCCGCACATTGTTCGACTGGTCCGCGAAGGGGCAGGGCACGGGCCGGTCGGGGGTGTATTCCGCCAGGCGGTGCGTGTCCAGGGCTCGCAGCAGGCGCGGCATGGCCACATGGCAGGCCTCGGTGCCGTGAAACTTGCCGTGGCCCTGCAGGTCCACCACAGCCTCGTAGGGCAGGCCCCGGTCCAGCAGGTGCAGGGTGACCCGGGAGCCGGGCTTCAGGCCCCACTGCCCTCGCCCCATGTCGGAGATGCCGAGGATCACGCGGTCCGAAGCCTCGGCCAGCACCCGGAAGTCCCCGCGGAAGTGGCCGAAGATCAGGCTGACCATCCCCTCGTCCTCACATAACCGCTGGAAGACCATGCGGATGGCCTCGTGCTGATCCTTGTTGAGGCTCTGGGTGCCCATGCTCGCTTCATCGGGCAAAGCCCCTGAAGCTATAGTTTGTCGAGAATTTCTTCCACGACAGAGTAGGGGTCCCGGACCCGGTCGGCGATCGCCTGGATGCCCGCCTCCACCCACGGGGCACCCACCCGGGCCTTGGCCCGGCGCGAGGCGGCCTCGGCCAGGAGGGACTCGAAGCGCAGCCGGGCGCGCTCCCGGGCCTTGCGCTCCAGGCCGCCGTGGGCCCGAAGCCACACGCCGTGCTCCCGGATCCGGGCGATGAGCTCGGGGATGCCCTGGCCCTGCTGGGCCACGGTGCGCAGCACCGGGGGATCCCAGGGCCGGACGCAGGACAGGGACTTCATGGCCTCGATCCCCTGCTCCACCTGGTCGGCGCCATCGCGGTCGGCCTTGTTGATCACGAACAGGTCGGCCACCTCCATGATGCCGGCCTTGATGGCCTGGATCTCATCGCCCATGCCTGGGACCAGGACCACACAGCAGGTCTGGACGCAGCTCACCACGTCCACCTCGTCCTGGCCCACGCCCACGGTCTCCACCAGGACCGTGTCGTAGCCCGCCGCGTCCAGCAGGTCGATGGCGTCCTGGGTGGCCCGCGCCAGGCCGCCGAGGGCGCCCCGGGTGGCCATGCTGCGGATGAAGATGCCCGGATCCGAGGCGCAGCGGCCCATGCGGATGCGGTCCCCCAGGATGGCGCCGCCGCTGAAGGGAGACGTGGGATCCACGGCCAGGATCCCCACCTTCTGGCCTTCGGCCCGCAGGGCCCGGGCCAGCTGGTCCGTCAGGGTGCTCTTGCCGGCGCCAGGGGAGCCGGTGATGCCGACCACCGCAGCCCGGCCCAGGTGCGGCCACAGCTCGGACATGAGCTCCCGGGCGCCGGGGTGGCCGTTCTCCATCCAGGAGATGGCCCGGCCCAGGGCTCGGGCCTCGCCGCGGCGCAGGGGTTCCAGGAGTTCGGCGCTGGGAGACATGCGCCCAGGATGCCAGACAAGGGCCCCGGGCCGGAGTGGAACTCGCGCCCCGGGTCGGGTTGGGGTACCCTCAATTCTCGGCACAGGCCGGACTGGAACCAACACCATGAAAAAAGGGCCTCTTTCCATGAGCGATCCCGCAGTTGGGGATTCGGCTCCCGCCGCGGCCCCGAAGCCTGCCCCCGTGCTTCTCACGAAGCGCGTCGCGGTGGCGCCGCCGGATCCCGCCGCCCCCCGGGAGAAGATCTGCTCCGAGTGCGGGATACACTTCCGCGTGGAGCAGGGCCAGAAGTTCTACCTCTGCCCGGACTGCTACCGGCGGTCCTTCGTCTACAAGCGCAAGGGCGGCCAGGAGACGGCCCGCATCCTGACCCACATCACCTGCGCCTCCTGCGGGGCCACGGAATACCTGCCCTTCATTCCCGAGGACCCGGCCAAGGCCCTCTGCCGGGCCTGCTTCGCCAAGGCCCGCCCGGAACAAAAGCCCGCTCCCCGACACCCTCATCGATAGCTCCGAGGTTTCCATGCGTCTGCGCCTTCTGCCCCTTCTGCTTGCCGCCACCCTCCTGCCCGCCCAGGCTCCGGCGCCCAAGGCCGCTGCCAAACCGGTCACCAAGGCCGCCCCCAAGCCGGTCGTCAAGGCTGCTGCCAAGCCGAGCCCCGAAGCCGAGACCGCCCGCCGCGCCCTGCGGGAGACCCTCGACGCCATCGACGCCGCCTGGTTCGGCCAGGCCTACCAGGGGGTCTCCTCCGTGGAGCTGCAGGGCACCTTGGGCATCGCGCTCAGTGGCGCTGCCGTGAACCAGAAGGTGGACAGCCTCAGCCAGGGCGCCGTGAAGGGCAACAGCCAGGGCGGCCAGACCAACCTCCGGGTCAAGGGCGTCTACTTCGCCAATGGCGACTTCAAGACGGACATCCTGGGCGACTTCGGGACCCTGCTCTACACCCGGCGCGGCAACCGCGGCTTCCTCTACAGCAAGGAGCAGAACGCCTACACCACCCGGGTGGATCTGCCCCCCGCCGACGCGCCGCTGACCTACATGTCCTGGTTCCGCCAGACCCTGAACGACATCAAGGCTGTCTACATTGACGCCCCCACCTTCAAGGCCAGCCTGGCCGCCGATGAGACCGTCGAAGGCCGCCCCCTGCAGCGCCTGGTCTTCACCGCCCCCACCGGGGCCTGGGACGCCAAGAAGCGCGAGCAGTCCATGGCCCAGAGCCTGGGCTTCTGGAAGCGCGGCAAGCTGGAGGTCGCCATCGACAAAGCCACCAAGCTGCCGGTGCGCCTCGAGTTCCGCAACGATGACCAGGGCGTGCACACCCGCATGGACTTCAGCTACGGCGACAAGGGCCGCCTCCAGGCCGTCAACATCAGCAACTCCAGCCGGGGCTTCGAGGGACCGGGCTGGCTGCGGGTCGGCTACGGCGGCGATGGCCGCATGTCCAATGTCGCCGGCGAGCTGAGCGCCAGCGCCGACAAGCGGATCTCCTTCGCCATGGACCTCGCCTGGTCCAAGACGCGCAGCGCCAGTGAGCTTGCCGCCATTCCCCCCGCCGGCGCCACCAAGCGCGGTCGCGAGGACATGGAGACCCAGCTGGCCCTGGGCCTCGCCTCCAAGATCTTCGACCTCCAGCGCGCCGGCCTGAACATGCGCAGCATCGCCATCGGCAAGTAGCCCGAAGGCTCTGCCCCGGTGAAAGGGGGCGTCAGGTGGGGAAGGACCCTCGTCGTGACTGCCGCCCTCTGTGGCTCCTTCTCCTGCACGCCGATAGCTCTTGCTGACGCCGGTCCCGCTCTGGGTGGTCGAGGCCGAGGCGGAGGTGCGCCGCACCAGGCACGTCTTCTTCGACCGAGCCAGCCTCCTCGTCGCGACCCTGGATGATCAGGTGTCGGATGCGCCTACCCTCGCGCTGGCGCTTACCAACGCCTGCACGACGGAATACGACGCCTATGCCCAGGCAAGGTCCGTTCTGACGGGTCCAACGGATCGGCAGCGCGAAGACAAGCGCCGGGTCATGACCGTCCGAAGGAGAAGATCCGGACGTCCTTGCCCATCGTGCTCGCCCACCGGCCGGGCAAGCCCCTCAAGCGGAGGGACTACCCCGGCTGACCGCGAGGCGGCAGCGGGGTTGCGGTAGCGGGAGGCGAGGGTGAAGTTGGACTTGCCATCCGTGGAAGGTGTGATAATTTTTTGTCTACGACAAAAATTTTTTTAGATATTTACCCTTTCCCCCCCCCACCCATAGGTCTCCATGAGCAAATTCCGCAAGGGCATACGAATCCTGAGCCCCAGCACTTCTGGATCTCAGCATTTCTATCCTTTATTTTTTTCCACTAACTTCCAACTAACGAAGGGAAACCTTTCATGAGTGGCTATAACGCAGTCCTCGCGAGAAACACGGATAAAGCTCCCAAGGGAATCGGCCCCTATTCACAAACGGTAGCTTTCTCTCATTACAATAATCTCTCCGCTCAATTGCCGATCGATCCAAAAACTGGCAAAAGGGTGGCTGGTGGTATCAAAGAACAGGCTGAGCAGTGTTTTATAAATATCAGGGCAATTCTGGAGAGCATCAACCAGACCATGAGCGATGTGGTCAGGCTCAGTATTTTCGTCAAAAATATCAAAGATGTGGAAGCGGTTGATGAGGTTTATAGGGCCTTCTTTCCCTGCTATGTTCCCACCCGTACGGTGGTCGCTGTTGCAGCATTGCCCCTGAATGCTTTGCTGCAGATCGAAGCTCTTGTTTCAAACGGTGTCGGTACCATTCCAAACGCACCCCAGGCAGGCGATCTCATCAAGCTTACGAACAACACGGCAAATGCGCCGATAAGCGCTCTATCGACACAGGCAGTAGCTTTTTCTCATTATAATAATATTTCAGCTCAATTACCTATCGATCCAAAATCCGGTAGAGTGGTCGCTGGCGGTGCAAAAGAGCAGACTGTACAGTGCTTAAAGAATATCAAGGCCATTTTAGAAAGTATCGACGTTCCTATTGATGATATTGTTAAAATCAATATTTTTCTTAAAAATCTCTCGGATATTGAAGCAGTAAACGAAGTATATACAACTTTTTTCCCGGACTCGGCCATTGCCAGGGCCGCAGCCTATGTCCCTGCGCGGACAACCATTGCCGCTTCGGCTCTACCGATGGACGCTTTGGTGCAAATCGAAGCCGTGGTGTCCCACGGAGATGGCACGCCCCCGCAAGTCCTTGAAGACAGACATCGGCTCATCATGGAACCAAACAATACGAAAAATGCACCGAAATGTTCTCTCTCTACACAAACGGTAGCCTTTTCTCATTACAACCATCTTTCCGCCCAATTACCCTTGGATCCAATAACGGGTAAAATGGTGGCGGGTGGTGCCAAGGAGCAGGCTGGACAGTGCCTGAAAAACATCAAGGCCATCGTAGAAAGCATCGATCACCGTATGGATGACGTGGTTAAAGTGAATATTTTCCTTAAAAATATCGCAGATATCGATGCTGTCGACGAAGTCTACACAACCTTCTTCCCAGGCGGTGTTCCTGCCCGCAGAACTGTTGGCGTATCGGCCATACTTGAAGATGCCTTGGTCCAAATTGATGTGGTTTTATCAAACGCTGAAAGCACCCCGCCAAAGGCGTAGAAAAGCAGACTGCTGGACCCCCTGCCGGTGGACTTCACCTCATTCCACCGCAGGGGGTTTATGGTTCTTGTGTCCTAGGAGGCTCCCATGAAGCCAAGGCAGAACCTTGACGCCCTGATCGCAAAGCACCCGGAGATCTACGAGGCCTACGCCCGGTTTGGGAAGGCGGTCCACGACCAAGGTGGGCCCCTGGACGAGAAGACCCGCTGGCTCGTGAAAGTGGCCGTGTCTGCCACGGTGGGCATCGCCAAGGCCCAGCTCACCCATATGATCAAGGCGCGGGAGGCGGGCTGCACGCCGGACGAGATCGAGCACGCCCTCCTGCTCATCGCTCCAACAGCGGGCTTTCCCCGCATGATGGAGGCCATGGAGCGCTTCCGGGACTTCCTGCAGGAGTCCTAGTCTTAGGCCTTTGGCAGGAGCTTCAGGCATCGAGAAGCTTTAACCCATCGGCACGAATAGACCTATCGGGTGCCACGAAACGATAGAGGGTTTGCCGGGTGATCCCGAGTTCCTTGCAGAGGTTGTCTACCTTGGTCTCAGGCTTACCCATGGATGCCTGGGCCATTCCTACCTTTGCAGGGGTCATGGTGAAAGGGCGGTCCTTGGCTAGATCGTTCTTGAAGCTGAACCTTCGCATTCATTTCCACTTGAAGAGAGGAGCGAAGAGAGGGGGCTAGAAAATCTGGCCGACAAGGGTTTAATGCGGGGCGCCGTGAAGGTGGGTTGCATTAGGGCTACTTTTCCCATGCGCAGCATCGCCATCGGCAAGTAGCCCAAGGGCCAACCCCGCCCTGTTTGCTATACTTCACGCACCGTCGGGGCGTGGCGCAGCCTGGTAGCGCATCTGCTTTGGGAGCAGAGGGTCGGAGGTTCGAATCCTCTCGCCCCGACCAACAAGAGGGGGCCAAACGGCCCCCTCTTGTTTGGTCGGATGTTGGAACCTCCGAGTGGGATTTCAGAGGCGCGCCCCTCCGACTGACGGACAGCGCCGGGCGCTGTCCTCCCGATCTTCGCGGCGCTCAGTCGCGGAGTCGGAGCCTCTGTCGCGCCGAACAAGGCCGGCACCCGGCGGAGCCGGGTGCGTTCGAATCCGCTCCCCTGGGGGGGGCGGCGCCGAGTATCGAGGGCGGCCAACCTCCGAGGGGGACGAATTTGGCCCTAGCCCGCTACCAGATCAATCCTTGGCGCCCCTTGTCCCACCGCCAAGCCCCCGAATTCAGCCATTAAGCCCCCGGATTATGCCGCCTGGCTTGGGGGAGCACGCTTGTCCCTCTTGGAGGCATCTCTTGGCTTATGGGGTGGAACTCCTGACCACCACTCGGGTGTGGTGGTCACGCTCCAGTCTTTCCCCTTTTTATGCAGAGGTGGCCTCGGGCCACCCCTTCAACACCACACCGGAGGCTTCAATGCTCAAGCCCTTTACATGGTCAGTGCTCCTTGCCAGTAGTCTGATTCTGGCGGGCTGTAGCGGAACTTCCGGCCAAGGGGGTTCCCACCCCGGTGCCGGCAAGGGCGCCGCCGCTGTGCTGCCTTCCAGCCTGGCCCTGACCGAAGCGGAAGCGCAGGATCTTCGCTTCATGCGGGAGGAGGAGAAACTGGCCCGCGATGTCTACCAGACCCTCGCGACGCACTGGCGGGGACAAGCGGGTGCCGAGAACCTCGTGGCCGTCCTCGACAGCATCGCGCCATCAGAGCAGCGCCACATGGACCGCCTGAAGGCCTTCCTGGGTCCCGCCGGGTTGACAGACCCGGTGGTGGAGGGGGAAATCCTCGGGCGTTTCAACGATCCGACCTTGGCGCAGCTATACACAGACCTTGTCATCCGTGGGAAAACAGGGATCGTGGCGGCGCTGAAGGTGGGCGGGCTCATCGAGGAGAAGGATCTCCTGGACCTTTCAGACGCCCTTTCCCGATGTCAGACCGCGAGCCTGAGCACCGCCTACGGGTCCCTGGGATGCGGATCCGAGAACCACCTTCGGGCCTTTGCGGCAGCCCTGCGGCCGACCGAGGGCGCCTATGTGGCCCAGGTGTTACCACAGGCGCAAGTCGATGGCATCCTGGCCGCAGCATCGGGTCCCTGTGGCGGGAATTAGGCCAGTTTCCTGGAGATCGCTGAGGTCGTCCGGCATCCGGCGCATCCGGGTGCCGGACAAGCCTGCGCAGGGGTGGGTCGGTGCGGCGTGCCGGGAACGGCTAGCCTCCGGGTGAGAACGCACGGGGGGCCATTCTTGGCAGGCTTGAATAATTATCGATTTTTTATAAACATAAGCCAATCGTCCAAGGGATCTTGGTTCCATGTCTTGTGAAGGGCATTTCAGGTCTCAAGGTCAAGCAAACCCCCCTTCGGCCTGATAAGGTGCCAAGGAACCGGGGTCGTCCATGGAGCAGGGACAGGGTGCGCATCAGGCAGCGAAGGACGGGTGCACCGCGCCCCGGCGGGTGCTCCAGCCTGAGCTGCTCAGGTCCATGCTCGACGCCACGCGCGACCTGATCTATGCCAAGGATGCGGATGGCTTCTATCTGGCCTGCAATGAGGCCTCCGAGCGGCTGGTGGGCCTGCCGGAGACCGAGCAGATCGGGAAGACGGATCGCGACTTCTTTCCCCCGGAGTTCGCCCAGGCGGTGCTGGCCGAGGACCGCGCCATCATGGCCACCGCTCAGGAACGGCGCGTGGAGGAGTGGGTCACCTACCCGGACGGCACGAGGGTCCTGCTGGAGTCGGTCAAGACCCCTTTCTATGGCCCCGACGGCAAGGTCGCCGGGATTGTCGGGGTGTCGCGGGACATCACTGTTCGCAAGCAGGCCGAAGAGAGGCTGGCTAGTGCGCTCGCCTTCACGGACCTGATGATCACCGAGGCCCCCATCGGCATCGCCGTCTACGAGGCCGAGTCCGGCCGGTGCCAGAAGGTCAACCAGGCCGTCTGCGAGATCATCGGCGCCACCCCCGAGGAGATGTCCACTCAGAACTTCCGGGAGCTCGCCTCCTGGCGTGAGTCCGGCATGCTCGCCGCAGCGGAAGCCGCCTTGGCCAGCGGGGAGACGCAGCAGCTGAATGTCAGCGCGACCACGACCTTCGGGCGAAGGATCTGGGTGCTGGCGGTCTTCTCCAGCCTCCGCTCTGAAGCAGGCCTGCACCTCCTGGTCCTACTCAAGGACATCACGGACCGCAAGCTGGCAGAGGCAGAGCAGAAGAAGCTGCAGCTCGAGGTGGCGCACCTCCAGCGCCTCGAGAGCCTGGGGCAGCTCGCTGGCGGCGTGGCCCATGAAATCAACAATGTCCTGGCCTCCATCATGGCGGCGTCCGAGGTGATGCTGATGAGGGGGGGCGAAGCGGCGCCCCTCGCCGAGCTCATCCTCCAGTCCACGCGCCATGGTCGTGACATCGTGAGGGCCCTCATCGATTTCAGCCGGAAGGACCTGACGACCACCGCCCTCCTGGACCTCAACGAGGTGCTGCGGAGCCAGGCGCAGCTGCTCTCCAACACCACGCGCCAGAGGATCCGGATCGAGGAGGCCCTGGAGGAGGGCCTGCCCCGGATTCTTGCAGAACCCGCCGCCCTCTCCGGCGCGGTCCTGAACCTTTGCCTGAACGCAGTGGATGCCATGCCCGAGGGTGGCGTGCTCACCCTGCGGACCCTGAAGACCTCGCCCGGCGGGGTGCAGCTCTGCGTGGAAGACACGGGCCAGGGCATGACCGAGCAGGTTCGGGCCCGGGCGATGGAGCCCTTCTTCACCACCAAGCCCTTCGGCAAGGGCGCCGGCCTCGGGTTGTCGATGGTCTTTGGGCTGGTCCAGGCCCATGGAGGGACCATCGAGATCGAGAGCTCCCCCGGCGTGGGCACGCGGGTCCTCCTGACCTTCCCTGCCGCCGCCGAGCCGTGCCTTCCCCCTCCCGGGCCGACCGTTCCCGCCGTGGCGGCTTCCGCGAAGCTCCGCAGGATCCTCCTTGTCGACGATGACGCCCTCGTGCGGGAGAGCATTCCCATCCTCCTGGGGTCCATGGGCCACCAGGTCGAGGTGGCCTCCGGGGGAGCGGAGGCCCTCCGGCGCCTCGCGGCGGGAGCTGCCGTCGACTGCGTGATCCTGGACCTGAACATGCCCGGCCTGAGCGGAGAAGAGACCCTGCTCCACCTTCGGGAAAGCCATCCCGGACTCCCCGTCATCATTGGGTCAGGGGAAACGGACCCCGGGCGATCAGAGCACCTCCTGGTCATGCCAGGGGTGACCCTGCTTCCCAAGCCCTATGGGTTTCTGGACCTCGAAGCAGCCTTGCGGCGGCTGGACTGAGGCGGTGACGCGGGGCCAGGCTGTGGCAACCCCCGCCCGAGGGACCTCCCGCTGGGCTGCTACTGTGAGGTGATTTCTTCGGGGACCCCATGCTCACGCCAGCCAGCTTCAACCAGCGCGGGTCCGACTGCCTGCCGGGCCACCTCGGCATGGTCATCACCCACGTGGCCAAGGGCGAGCTGCGCATCGAGCTGCCGGTGACCCGGGCACTCATGGCGCCCAACGGCTTCCTGCACGCGGGCAGCATCGTGGCCCTGGCGGATACCGCCGCGGGCTACGGCTGTATCGCCAGCCTGCCCGAGGGTGCGGCGGGCTTCACCACCCTTGAGCTGAAGTCCAACCACCTGGGCACGGCCCGGGAGGGCACCCTGGACTGCGTGGCCAAGGCCGCACACCTCGGCAGGACCACCCAGGTCTGGGACGCGGTGGTCAGCCACCGCGAGACAGGGAAGACCCTGGCCCTCTTCCGCTGCACCCAGATGGTGCTGCAGGCGAAGTAGGGCGGGCCTCAGCTGTCCAGCAGCTCGCGCACCTTCTGGAGGAGGGTGGCCCGGGAGAAGGGCTTCTGCAGGAACCCGCTGCCGCTGGCGGCCAGGGACTCGAGGTCCAGGGTGCCAGCGGCGTAGCCCGAGAGGAAGAGCACGCGGAGGCCGGGCCGCAGGCGGCGCAGGTGCTGGTAGACCTGCTGGCCGTCGAGGCCCGGCATGACGAGGTCCGTGGCCAGCAGGTCGGGGCTCAGGCCTTCCTCCACCAAGCGCAGCGCCTCCAGGGGGTCCGGGGTGGCGGTCACCCGGTAGCCCGCGCCCTCGAGGAGGCGGCAGCCCGTCTCCAGCAGGGCGGCCTCGTCCTCCACGAGCAGGATGGTCTCCGGACCCCCCCGGAGCTCGGCGGCCGGGCCGGCCGCGTCCGCGCACTCGGCGCCGAGGTGGCGGGGGAGGTGGATGCTGAAGGTGCTGCCGACCCCTTCGGCGCTGGTGACGGTGAGGAAGCCCCGGTTCTGGCGCACGATGCCATAGACCATGGCCAGGCCCAGACCGGTGCCGCGCCCGAGGGCCTTGGTGGTGAAGAAGGGCTCGAAGATGCGCGCCTGGATGTCCGGCGGGATGCCATGGCCGGTGTCCGTGACCCGCAGCACCGCGTATTCGCCGGGCTCGGCATCCGGCAGGAACTGGGCGGCGGCCTCGTCCACCAGAATGTTCGCGGTCTCGAGGGTGATGGTGCCCGCGGGCTCGATGGCGTCCCGGGCATTCACCACGAGGTTGGTCAGCACCTGGTCGAGCTGGGAGGGATCGGCCCACACGCGCCAGAGGGTGGTGGCGGGCTTCCACACCAGCGCGTGCTGCTCGCCGATCAGCCGGCGCAGCAGCTTCTGGGTGGCCTCCACCAGCGTGTTCAGGTCCACCGCCGTGGGCTGGATGGTCTGCTTGCGGGCGAAGGCCAGCAGCTGGCGGTTCAGGTCTGCGGAGTGCAGGGCGGCCTTGCGGATCTGTTCCAGGTCCCGCCGCAGCCCCGGCTGCTCCGCGGTGCGCTCCAGCAGCAGGTCGGCGTAGCCGATGATGACGCCCAGCATGTTGTTGGTGTCGTGGGCGACCCCGCCGGCCAGCTGGCCCAGGGAGTCCAGCTTCTGGGACTGGTTGAGCATGGCCTCCAGGCGCTTGCGCTCGGAGATGTCGCGAACCACGGAGACCATCAGCTCCTGGTCATACCAGCGCACCTTGCGCAGGGAGACCTCGACGTCGAAGTCGCTGCCGGGCTGGAGGGGCCGCCGGGCGCGCCACGCGAAGACCTGGGGCTCGTCGTTCAGGATGCGGTCCCGCAGCGCACGCAGGTGGTGGGCCACGGGAGAGGCGGGGCCCGCGTCGGCGGAATAGTCCGCGATGGTGTAGTCCCGGAAGGTCTCCCGGGTGACCCCGTACATGGCCAGCATGGCCTCGTTGGCTTCCAGGACGCGGCCCTCCCAGTCGTGGAGGATGACGGCGTCGTGGAGGCTGTCGAAGAGGGTGCGGAGGTTCTCCTCGGAGCGGCGCAGGCTCGTGCGGGCTTCCTCCAGCTCGGCCACCCGGGCCAGCAGCTCCGGGTAGTAGGTCCGCCGGGACGAGTCCGTCCCCAGGCCGATGATGCTCTCGCGCATCCGCGTCCAGTCGCGCCTTTCGGTCATCTACATGGCTTCCGAGTAGAGGGCCAGAAGATCCTCCCGGCTGGGAAGGCGTGGGTTGGTGGCGTTGCAGGGATCCTCGATGGCCTTGCTGGCCAGGCGGTACAGGTCCGAGCTGCGGACGCCCCGCTGCGACAGCCCGTCGTCAATGCCGCAGTCCTTCCGCAGCGCCATGACATGGGTCATGAGCCGGGACCGGGACTCCCGGTCGTTGAGCCCGCGCAGGTCGCAGCCCATGGCCCCGCCGATGCGGCGGAAGCGCTCGGGGGTCATGGCGAAGTTGTAGTCCATGACGTGGGGCAGCAGCAGGGCGTTGCACTCGCCGTGGGCCAGGTCCATGTAGCCGCCCAGGCTGTGGGCCATGGCGTGCACCGAGCCCAGGCTGGCGTTGGAGAAGGCCAGGCCCGCCTGGAGGCTGGCCAGCATGATGTGCGTGCGCAGCTCCAGGTCGGCCGGGGCCTCGGCGCTGGCGCGCAGGTGGGTGGACACCAGCCGGATCGCCTCCAGGGCATGGAGGTCGGTGATGGGCGAGTGGGCGTTCGAGACATAGGCCTCGATGGCGTGGACCATGGCGTCCATGCCCGTGCAGGCGGTCAGGTAGGCGTCCATGGTCAGCAGCGTGGTGGGGTCGATGAGGGCCACGTCCGGGACCACGGCCTTGCTGATGATGGCGATCTTCACCCGCTCCTGGGTGTTGGTGATGATGGCGAACTGGGAGACGTCCGCCGAGGTGCCGCCGGTGGTCGGGATGCAGATCAGCGGGGCCATGGGGGCGGGGACCCGGTCCACGCCCTCGAAGTCCAGGATGGAGCCCCCGTTGGCGGCCACGATGCCGATGCCCTTGGCGCAGTCCATGACGCTGCCGCCGCCCACGGCCACGATGAGATCACAGGCCGCCTCCCGGAAGAGTCGGGCGCCCGTGGTGACTTCCGTGTCCCGGGGATTGGGGGACACCCCGCAGAAGCGGGTGACGAGCAGCCCCTCGGCCTCCAGGTTGGCGACCACGTCCTCGGTCCAGCCCGCGGCGGCCACCCCGGGGTCCGAGATCACCAGGACCCGGCTGCCACCCAGCTTCCGGGCATAGCGACCCGCCAGCCGACGGGCCTCCAGCCCGAAGATGAACTCCGGGGCCACGAACTTGCGTAGCTCCTCCATGACGGAACTGCCCATGGCGCTCTCCTGGGGAATGAATGGCTGCTTTTTCCTTCGGCAGTCAACGTCCGCAAGGTGAGTTTAAGGCCCCGTGAAAAAGCAGGGTCTAAAGTGGGGTTTACCAGAGGCCGTAGCGGCCGTCCTCCCGCTCGACCCGCAGGGGCATCCCGAACAGCTCCGACAGGACGGGTGCCGAGAGCATCTCCTCGACGGGGCCATCCCGGTGGACGCGGCCCTCCTTGAGCAGCACCGCCCGGGTGATCTCCGGGATCACGTCCGCGATGGTGTGGGTGACCATGACGATGGTGCGGCCCTCCCGGGCGAGCTTGCTGACGAGCTCACGGAACTCGTGGGCGGCCCGGAAGTCCAGGCTGTTGGTGGGCTCGTCCAGCAGCAGCGCCACGGGATCGTGGACCAGGGCCCGGCCGATGAGCAGCCGCCGGGCTTCGCCCGAGGACATCTCCCGGAGGGAGCGGTCCGCCAGGTGGGCTGCCTCCACCAGCTCCAGCACCGCCCAGGCCCTGGCCTCCATGGCGGGGGTGACCTGGTGCGCGGGCCAGAGGCCGATGCTGCTGAAGAAGCCAGAGAGAATCGCTTCGAAGGCGGTGATGGGGCGGGCGTAGGTGGCCTGGAGCTCGTTGGAGACCAGGCCGAAGCGGCTGCGGAGGTCGAAGACGTCCCAGACCTCCTCGCCGAAGCAGCGGCAGACGGTGCCCTCCGTGGCCAGCGGGTAAAGCTCCCGGGTGATCACCTTGATGAGCGTGGACTTGCCCGAGCCGTTGGGGCCGATGATGGCCAGGTGCTCCCCGCGCCGGATGTCGAGGTCCAGCCCGCGCAGGCCGTCCTTCTCACCGCGCCGGACGGTGACATGGCGGAGTTCCAGGAGGAGGTCGGTCATGGCTCATTCCACCACTGAATCTCGGGTAAGTCCCGTGGAATAAGGCCCGGAATTGCATCCGGCCCCTTGCGGGATGGGCTCAGGCGCCGGAAGGACGCCTAGACTGAATCTCAAGTAGAGGAAAAATTTTCACTCACGATAAAAAATTATTGCTCATTTCGATTTCCTTCCGTAAATTCTTACCCGTGGCATCGGCTATCCCTCAGACCTCCAAGCGCCCCTCCCAAATCCACCAAACCTCTCCCAGAAGAAGGTCCCCATGAACCGCCCGTCTGACGTGCATCCCGTTGACGAAGTCCTCCCCGCAGGCCGCCTGACCCTGCTGGGCATCCAGCATGTGCTGGTGATGTATGCGGGAGCAGTGGCGGTGCCGCTCATCATCGGAGGCGCCCTCAAGCTTCCCAAGGAGCAGATGGCGCAGCTCATCAACGCGGATCTGTTCGCCTGTGGCGTCGTCACCCTGATCCAGGCCATCGGTTTCTGGCGCTTTGGCATCAAGCTTCCCGTGATGATGGGTGTCACCTTCGCCGCCGTGGGTCCCATGGTAGTCATGGCTGGCAACCCGGAGCTGGGGCTGCTGGGCATCTACGGCGCGGTCATCGGCGCGGGTGTCTTCGGCATCCTCATCGCCCCCCTGATCAGCCGGATGCTGCCGCTGTTCCCGCCGGTGGTGACGGGCACGATCATCACCGTCATCGGCGTCTCCCTCATGCGGGTGGGCGTGAACTGGGCGGCGGGCGGCAACCCGACGATCCCCGGCCCCACGGGCCCCATCGCCAACCCCACCTACGGCGCGCCGGTCCACCTCGCCATCGCCGCCTTCGTCCTGATCTTCATCCTGATCATCACCAAGTTCGTGAAGGGCTTTCTGGCCAACGTGGCGGTGCTGGCGGGCATCATCGTGGGCACCCTGGTGGCCATGGCCCTCGGCAAGGTGAGCTTCGCGGGCATCCACGAGGCCTCCTGGGTGGCCATCGTGCGCCCCTTCCAGTTCGGGCTGCCGAAGTTCAACCTCGTGGCCACCCTCACCATGTGCATCGTGATGATCGTGGTCATGGTCGAGTCGCTCGGCATGTTCCTGGCCCTGGGCAACATCACGGGCCGCACCATCAGCCAGCGGGACCTCTCCGACGGCCTCCGCGTGGATGGCCTGGGCACCCTGCTCGGTGGCATCTTCAACACCTTCCCCTACACCTCCTTCAGCCAGAACGTGGGCCTGGTCAGCGTGACGGGTGTCCGGAGCCGCTGGGTCTGCGCCGCTGGCGGCGCGATCCTGATGCTGCTGGGCCTCCTGCCCAAGCTGGCCGTGGTGGTGGCCTCAGTGCCCTCCTTCGTCCTGGGCGGCGCCGGCATCGTGATGTTCGGCATGGTCTGCGCGACCGGCATCCGGATCCTCGGCGGCGTGGACTTCCAGAACAACCGCTTCAACTTGATCATCGTGGCCATCAGCATCGGCTTCGGCATGATCCCCATCGTGGCCGACAAGTTCTTCGCCCAGATGCCCAAGCCCTTGTCGCCCCTGCTCCACAGCGGCATCCTGCTGGCATCCATCGTGGCCGTCCTGCTGAACCTATTCTTCAACCGGATCAAGTCCCTGGAAGAGGCCGGCGTCGAGTCTGCCGCCGCCACCGCCAGCAGCGAAGCCTGATCCCCAAACCGCAACCGACCCTCACACCCCTTTCCACCCCCTCAAGGAGCCTCCATGCCGACCCTCGCCGAGAACCTGAAAGCCTTCCAGGGCCTCAAGACCGACCTCTACCAGAAGGACTTCCTGCTGACGTGGCAGCATCCTGAGGAGGAGCTGCGGGCGATCG
>JAAXXS010000241.1 GCA_013334395.1 Holophagaceae bacterium
CGCGTGATCTTGTCGATGGCGGCCGTGCCCGCAGTTGTTGCAGCGACGAGCTGGCTGCGGGATGCGGCGGTGTTGGCGCGCTGGTAGGTCCAGTGCTGGTAGGTCCATCCCAGCCCCAGCAAGAAGCTGAGCGCGAGCCCCAGGCGCAGCAGCATGCGGACCGTATTGGCCAGGGGACCGACCGCGGGAAGGGCTGCGTCTGCGTCGTGGACGTCCATCGATAAGCCTCGTCCAGATAATAGCTTAGAATATAGGTCTTAGTCTATGCCGGGGTTCTCTATCGACCAGGGCCGAGGACCAAGGCGCTTCGCCCTCCTCAACCCGGTAAAGGCTGCCTTCACCCTCTCGCGGGGGTGCGGTTGAGCGGCAAATTCGCCCCTTATTCTAAGTTTTTATAAGTAGGCGTGTCCGCGACCTTCGGTGTCTTCGGTGCTTCAAATTTGGGTTTCTTGTGGGTGATGCCGAGCCCGGCCGATAACCAGGTACCCTTGATCCAGCTTTGGGGGAAACACCACCATGCCTCGTCGCCTTTGTCGGTTTGCCCCCCAAGTCACGGCGGCGATGGTAGGCCTGATCGCCCTCCTGGGTGTCGCCTGTGGGGGCGACCCCGCTATCAACAGCCTGCCCACCCTCGATGGCCGCGCCCCCATCGTGGTGGCCCACCGCGGCGCCTCTGGCTACCTGCCCGAGGAGACCCTCGAAGCCTACGCCAAGGCCATCGACCTGGGTGCTGATGTGGTGGAAATGGATCTGATCTCCACCAAGGAGGGGGCCCTGATCTGCCGTCATGACCCCAACCTGGCCCTCAGCACCGACGTGGCCAGCCATCCCGAGTTTGCCGGGCGCAGGAAGACCACCCAGGTGGACGGCGAGACCCAGACCGGGTGGTTCGCGAGTGACTTCACCCTCGCCGAGATCAAGACACTGGGAGCCATCTCCACCGACGCGGAGCGCCCGCAACAGTACAACGGCCTCTTCCGCATCGCCACCTTCCAGGAGGTCGTCGACCTGGTCAAGGCCCGCAGCGCCGCCACCGGCCGAAGGATCGCGGTCTATCCCGAGACCAAGAACCCCACCTACCACCGCGACCTCGGCCTGCCCCTGGAAGACACCTTCCTCGCCCTGGTCAAGGCCGCGGGCTGGAACAGCCGCAGTGCGCCGATCTACGTCCAGTCCTTCGAGCCGGGCAGCCTGAAGGTCCTGCGGTCCAAGGGGCTGGACACCAAGGTGATCCAGCTCATCGATGCCGACGATGTGGATCTCAGGACGGGAGCCCTCACCTTCGTCGCCCCCTACGACCGCCCCTACGACTGGGCCCGGGCCGGCGACAGCCGCCTCTTCGGTGCGATGGTCACGCCCGCGGGTCTGGCCGAGATCAGGACCTACGCGGACGGGATAGGTCCCTGGAAGCGCTACATCACCACGGTCAAAGGCACCCTCGATGCCGGCGGCAAGGTGCTGGACCTCAACGGCGACGGCCTGATCAACGAGGCCGACGCCACCCTGCAGCCCCCCACCACGCTCATCGCCGATGCGCACCGGGCCGGCCTGCTGGTGCATCCCTACACCTTTCGCAACGAGTCGCGCCGCTTGGCGCGGGACTACCAGGCCGACCCGAAAAACGAGTACCTCGCCTTCTATGCCCTGGGGGTGGACGGCGTGTTCTCGGACTTCGCCGACACGGCCCTCGCCGCCCGGGACACGTTCCTGAGGGCCCAGGGCCAGTGAGGCTCGGCGGCTCCCCTGAAAATACATCCCGATAGAACAGAACTGATCACCGCCAAGGCGCCAGGAACGCCAAGAACTGCATGTCCCCTCTGGCGCTGCCACTTGGCGCTCTTGGCGTCTTGGCGGTGGGCTTTTCATCCCTGCACACATGTCAGTGCCCGGCATGGGATCTTGGTGGTGATCCTTACTCTTTAAATGCAAAATCATTATGAGTCTCAGCTGAACGCACCAGGAGGAACTCCCATGAATGTGTCCCATTCCAGCCGAGGCGCGTTGGGGCTCGGCATGCTGCTGGTGGGCCTCCTGGCTGGCTGCGTGAAGCCGACTGTCCAAAGCCAGCCGACTGTCCCGACCCAGCCCAGCGCAGGGGCCGCGTTCATCCCCGGGTTCCTTCCCGGCTACCTCGCGACGAACCAGCTGCCGAACAGCCTGGCCCTCCTGCCGCCTCCCCCGGCCGCCGGTTCCGCCGCCCTCGCGCTCGACCAGGAGATCAGCACGAGAAGCCTGGCGCTGCGCGACACCCCGCGCTGGGCGCTGGCCACGTCCGACGCGGACCTGCACTTCCCGCACGCGGCCTCGACCTTCTCCTGCGCCCTGAACGCGCCGATCACCGAGCTGGAGACACCGCGCCTCTACCGGCTGCTCCGCCGCACCCTCACCGACTTCGGACTCTCCACCTACGCCGCGAAGAACCACTACAACCGCCCGCGCCCCTTCCTCTGGAACAAGGCGCCCATCTGCACGCCCGAGGAGCAGGCCTTCCTGGAGAAGGATGGCTCCTATCCCTCTGGGCACACGGCGGCCGGCTGGGGCTGGGCGCTGGTCCTGTCGGAGCTGGCGCCCGAGCAGACGGATGCCCTCCTCGCGCGCGGTCTGGCCTTCGGCGAGAGCCGCAACGCGGGAAACGCCCACTGGCACAGTGATGTGGTCCAGGGTCGCACCATGGCCGCCGCCACCCTGGCCCGCCTGCACGCCGAGCCCGCCTTTCGGGCCGACCTGGAGGCCGCCCGCGCCGAGCTCGCGGGGGTCCGAGGCAAAGGCCTGAAGCCCAATCGCGACTGCAGCCAAGAGAGCGCCGCGCTGGCGGTGAGGCCCTCCCTGGCGCAGTGAGGGACGGTCAGACTGAACGGGTCGCAGAGCGGCCCTAACCCCAAGCGAACTCCCTGCGGGCACCCCCCGGGTGCGGAGGGCCATGTTCAGGTAGAGCGAGACTCCACCTGCCGATCAGGGCCGCGCTGCCCTCCCACGCTTCACGGCGCTCAATCGCGGAATCGGAGCCTCTTTAGGCAACCGGGTCGAGCTCGATCTCGACCTGCTCAACCTTTACCCGGACCCGGGAGCCCCCCAGGGCCAGTCTGCGCATGACCTCAAGGCTGACGACCCGCCAGCCCAGGTCACCCAGGAGGTTCAGGCTCGACTCGATCTGCTCGGGCTGGGGCTTCGCTGCATTAAGAGGGATCTCGACCACGAGGTAATGGGAATGGGACATGGAACCCTCCTTGCCAGAATCATCGGCCGCGGGTGTGACACGCCTGTGTCCCTCCTGTCCCGAATTGGCAACAAAGGAATAGGCCTATGGGAGGGGGTCCGTTCCGACCAGGACTCGGGTCGCTTGGGGCGGTGCGCAGGGCCACGCGGCATGGCCCAGGCCGAACCTCCACCGTGCGGCCGGGGAAACAGCTGCGCTCTCGACCCGCGAGGGAAGGACAGGGGGTCCTCGGTTACGATGCCCGCGTCGCTCCGCGCGAAGGCTCCCCCGGTCAGTCCGGCAGTCTTCCTCTTTCGCAGCGGCCTTCCACGGCGGTTCCCTTC
>JAAXXS010000242.1 GCA_013334395.1 Holophagaceae bacterium
AGGGAGGGAGCCTGACTTCTGGTAGTCGTTGCGCGGCTCCCAGCGGCCCGGCCATGCTCGACTCCACATTCCGAGGTGATCCCATGGCTCTGACGGTTGACGGCATTTTCTCACTCATGCCCGAGCTCTTCCTGGCTGAGAAGGCCCAGGGGCTCACGGTCTCGGTCTACTACCAGGTGACCGGCGAGGGCGGCGGCGACTACGCCTGCCTCATCGAGAACGGCGCCTTCACGCTCAAGCGCGAGGCCAAACCCGACGCCACCTCCGTGGTGGTGATCGGTGCCGAGGACTGGATCGCCCTGAGCGAGGGCAAGCTCGATCCCATGCAGGCCTTCATGACCGGCAAGCTCAAGGGCACCGGCGACCTGGGCCTGCTGCAGAAGTTTCCCAAGTTCTTCAAGAAGCCCCAGAAGCAGGGCGGCCCCGTCAAGGCCCTCAAGGACCTGGTGTCTGCCCGCCTGGCCCTGGCCGGCCCGGGCCTCAAGGTCACTGTGGGCAGCGAGAGCTGGGGCGAGGGCGCCGAAGTGGTCGGGGACGAGGCCGCGGTGCGCGGTCTGGTCTGCGGGCTGTCGGAGCCGGGCCCGGCCCTGCTGGGCGGCCAGCTGCGCTTCTCCGGTGACCCCGCCCTGCTGCGGAAGGCCTGGAAGACCTGGGCCGCCGAGCCCGAGATCACCTATCCCGCCACGCCCGGCGGCAAGGCCCTGGCCACGCTGCGGAAGCGCTACAAGGGTGGCGCCAGCGGCACTCTGGAGGTCAAGGTGGACGGCGTGTCCTATCGGCTGGACTTCAGTCCCGAGGGCCTGTCAGTGCGCCCCGGCGAGGTCGAGGGCGGCTTCGCCCTGGGCATCACCGACGCGGACTTCGCGGCCCTCAATGCCGGCAAGCTCAACCTCGTGGCAGCCCTGCTCGCCGGCGTCATCACGGTGAAGGGCGACATGAGCCAGGTGGCCGCCTACACGGCCTACTTCGACGCGGATGTGAACCCCGCCCAGGGGTTGCTGGAGTCCATGCCGGCGCGGTTCAGCGCCGAGAAGGCCGGGGACCTGGAGGCCGCCGTGGGCTACCAGATCGAGGACCTGGGCTACACCCTGTTCATCCGCAATGGCATCTGCATGGTCTTCCCGCGCCTGCTGAAGCCTTGTGATACGCTGCTGAAAGCAAAGGCGGAGGACTTCATCGCCTTGAGCACCGGAACGCTGAACGCCCAGGAGGCCTTCATGACCGGCAAGATCCAGATCGAAGGGGACCCGCTGCTCATGCAGAAAGTGGCGAAGTGCTTCAAGCGGCCCGAGGCCTGAGCCTGCCCATGACCCGACCCCACGCATCCAAGGTGACCACGCATCCGGACAGCAGCCGGGGTGGTCGCATGGGTGTCGTGCGAATGACCCGGGCCATCCCCGACATGGCCCCCCCCAGGCTCCAGCCAGAGGGCGACTCCGCGCCCAAGGCCAACATCTGCATGGGGCGCTGCGGCCACTGCGACGTCCACCCCTGCCAGCTGCACGCCACGTTCTGAACCTGACGCACCAGCCTCCCCAGGCGACCGCGTGGGACGGCTTGGGGCCAGCCTGGCTTGGGACGGCGGAATCCGCCCGGCCTAGACAGACCAGGGCTTCAAGCTGCGCCCTGCGAGCACCCCGATGGTTCCGAGGTGTTTCTCCAGCTCGGGCAGGCCGAAGGGCTTGGCGAGCAGGGTGACCCCCGGATACGACGCGATCAGCGACAGGGCGGTCTGATCACTCCGGCCCGTGGAGAGAATCACGGGCACCTCAGGGCACAAGGCCCGCAGACAGGGCAGGGTCCCGGCCCCGCCCAGGCCGGGCATGTTCATGTCCAGGATGACGATGTCAGGGCGGAGTCCTGTTTCCAGCAGGTCCAGGGCCTCCTCACCGCTCTGGGCCGTGGTCACTGCCGGGTGCCCAAGGACTTCCAGGGTCAGCTGGAGGGAGCTGCGGATCAGCTCGTCGTCGTCGATCAGCAGCACCTTCAGGCTCTTGTCGGACGACGGGGCGGCCTGGCTCTCACCCTGGGCCTCAACGAAGGCTTCCTCAAGGCAGGCAGGGAACCGGAGGCTGACGCGGGTGCCCTGGCCGGGCTCACTGTGGATGTCCATTCGCCCCCGGTGGGCCTTCACGGTGTTATAGGCCATGGACAGGCCCAGCCCTGTGCCCTTGCCGGGGTCCTTCGTCGTGAAGAAGGGGTCCATGGCCCGCTCCAGCACCTGCGGGGGCATTCCAACTCCGTCGTCCTCCACCACCACCTCGACCCAGTCGTGATCGATGTTGCGGGTATGCAGCGTGAGCGTGCCTTTCTCGGGCATGGCATCCACCGCGTTGACGCAGAGATTCATGAAGGTGTGGGTCAAGGCGTTGGCATCGCCGCAGATCGGCTGCAGATCCGGGTCCAGTTCCAGCCTCAGGCAGACCTTCGCCAGGGTGGTTCGCGACAGCAGGCCGGCCTGCTCCCGAAGCACCGCGTTCAGATCGACCCTACGGTTCTCGGCCGGGCTCTGGCGGGCAAAGCTCAGGAGGCTCTTGACCATCTTGCCGCCCCGCTCAGTGGCCTTGCAGATGGTGTCCAGGGCCTGATGGAGCGGACTGCCCTGGGGCTGGGCGCCGAGGTGGGCCGAAGCCAGCCCGAGAATGGCCCCAAGCACGTTGTTCATGTCGTGCGCCACCCCGCCCGCCAGGGTGCCGAGGCTCTCCAGCTTTTGTGATTGTTGCAGCTGAACCTGGAGCCTGGCCTTCTCCGCTTCTGCTTCCTCCCGCTCGTTCAGCATCTTCGTGAACCGGATGCTGCTGTAACTCAGGTTTGAGATCATGGCCGAGAACCGGGCATAGAACTGGCCGAGGGCGCTCACGGTGCTCCGGCTCACGCGTGGCACCCGCGCCAGGGCCGCAAGATACTCGGCCTCGTCGAACCCGAACTGCCTCGCCTGGGCCTTGAAGATGGCCCCATCGGGGACTTCATCCTGGAAGAAGAACTGGCCGATGAAGAGGTTTCCCACATGGCGCCCGTTCACGTGGATGGGAGCAGCCAGGTCCCACAGGTTGTTCTTGCATTTATAGAGCTTGAATCCCCCGGGCTCCACCTGGGAGGCCAGCATGGTGTCACTCTCCGTGCAGTTCTTGCAGGCTTCAGGATGGGCGCGGTGGTAGTGGGTGCAGATGTCCTGGGAGCCCAGCCCGACCAGCACCCTGCCCTGGGGATCCAGCAGGGCGCTGGTGATGCCGGTCAACCTGAAGAGGGCTTCCATGATCTCGCGGACCGCAGGCACATCGAGGATGTCTTGCAGCACCAGAGTGTCGAGATCACCCTCGGGCAGCAGGATCGCGTCCAGCTTCTTGCGCACTTGGGCTTCGCTCTCCCGGAGGGCTTCTTCTACGCGGTCGCGTTCCTTCGCCGTGGTCCAGTGGGCCGCCACCTCGACCGTCAGCCGCTCGTTGGCCTCCGCCAGCTCGTGGAAGATCAGCTCGTAGGGCCGCTCCACCCCATTCTTCACGATGGCCACATAGATGCAGGCGTAGCTGAACACCTTG
>JAAXXS010000243.1 GCA_013334395.1 Holophagaceae bacterium
TCCACCCAGGAGAACTTGACGGGACCGGCCTGGAGCATCTCCTCGGCCCAGGCCATCTCGCCCAGGATGAGGGCGGTCTTGATCAGCTCCCAGCGGCCGTTCTCGACGTGGCGCTCCGGGAGCGAGGCCAGGAAGCCCGTGCAGGCCACCAGGCGGCGGGGGGCATGGAAGGCGCCCACCAGGTTCTTGCCAGCTTCCAGGTCGGCACCAGTCTTCCCGCCCAGGGCCGCGTCGGCCATGGCCAGCAGCGTCGTGGGCCAGACCTGCCAGGCCACCCCGCGCAGGTAGAGCGCGGCCGCGAGGCCCGTGAGGTCCGACAGCACGCCGCCGCCCAGGGCCACCACCGTGAGATCCCGGTGGAAGGGCGCCCGGGCCCAGTGCTCCAGCCAGGGCAGGATGGCCCGGAGGTTCTTGTCCTCCTCCGGCACGGAGACCCAGAGGGCCTGGGGCGGCTCCGGCATGCCAGCACGGAGCCAGGCTTCGCGCAGGGCCTGATCGCCCACCAGGGTCCAGGGGCCCTCGGGCAGCAGCTCGCGATCCGGGGCCTCCAGGAGGAAGACCTCGGTGGCGAACCCGGGGGGCGTGGCCAGCCTCACTAGCGGCCCTTCAGGGTTGCTTCGGCCTTCATGAGCTGGTCGCCGCGCAGCCACTGGACGACCGCCTTGTCGCCGGGCTTGTAGCTGCCCAGGACGCCCATGTAGTCGTAGATGCTCTTGATCGGCTTGTCCCCGAACTGCACCATGATGTCGCCCGCCTGCATGCCGATGGTCTCGGCGGTGGAGCCCTTGCTCACGCCGTTGATGCGGAAGCCCTTGGCGTTGTCCGCGTAGTCCGGCAGGGTGCCGAAGGCGATGCGCATGGGGCCGCCGTCGCCCTTCATCGGGATCTTGGCCGTCTCGGCATCCCAGGCCGGCAGCACGTCCGCATTGGCGAGATCCAGCGTCACCGCCTTGCCGAACACGGCGAGGCGCGCCATGCCCGCGAAGTTGATGAGCTCCGCCGTGTCCGTGGGCCGGTGGTACTCCCCATGGATGCCCGTGAAGAAGAAGAAGGTCGGGATCTTGGCCTGGGAGAAGGTCATGTGGTCCGAGCCGCCCACGCTGGCGCCGACATCGGCGCTCACGGAGAAGTCCTTGGGCACGAACTTCTGCGCGGCCTCCACTGCGGACTTCGGCGCGCCGAGGCCGCCCATCATGAGCTTGGGCGCCTTCAGGTCCAGGCGGCCCACCATGTCGAAGTTGAGCATGAACTTCACGGACTCCAGGGGCTGGGTGGGGTGCTGCACCCAGTACTGGGAGCCCAGGAGGCCTTCCTCCTCCCCGCCGAAGTGCAGCACGAGGATCGAGCGCTTCGGCCTGGCCTGCTTCAGCTGGCGGGCCAGCTCCACGACCATGGCCGTGCCAGAGGCGTTGTCGTCGGCCCCGGGGTGGACCTGCCCGCGCCCCTCGGCGCCGGCCATGCTGTGGCGCTCCCCCATGCCGAGGTGGTCCATGTGCGCGCCGATGGCGATGAACTCCTTCTTCAGCTTGGGATCCCGGCCAGGGATCACCGCCACGACGTTGGGCACCTGGGCCTCTTCGCGGCTAAGCTTCAGGTCCAGGTTCAGGGCGGTCCACGGCGCCATCACGAAGTCCTGGCTGGCGGGCTTGCCCGAGTCCTTGATGGTCTTCAGACGGGCCACCAGGTCGCCGCAGCTGGCGGCCAGGGCTTCCGGCGTGATGCCGACCACGGGGATCTCCAGCTTCACCGGACCCTCTTCGCGCAGCAGGGACCGCACGCCGTTCTCCTCGAGCACGATGACGCCAGCCACCTTGGCGGCTTCCAGGCGCTTCAGGCGGGCCAGCAGGCTGCGGTCCATGCGCGGCAGGTGCGCGAAGACGTCGAGGTCGGGCACCGTGCGGGCGATGACCGCCACGTGGCCCTTCAGGTCGATGCCCGCGAAGTCATCGTAGCCGCCGGGGATCTGGACGCCGTAGCCGAGGAAGGCCAGGGGACGGTTCCGGAAACCCGCGTCGGCGCTGAGGCCCAGGGCCTCGATGTCCTTTCCCCAGACCAGGGGCCGGAGGCTGTCGCCATGGACCAGGACCGCATCCTGGCGCTCCCGGACCACCTTGGCGATGAAGGGGAAGTGCTGGAGCTGCGTCTTCAGGCCCAGGGCCTTGAGCTCCTTCTCGATGCGCCGGGCCGCGAGCTCCAGCTCGGGATAGCCGTTGCCACGCCCCTTCAGCTCTGGGGCCGCGAGAAAGCTCACGTCCTTTCGCAGTCGGGCCTCCGCCGCCTTGTCCAGGCTGGCCTGAGCCGGCGCCTGGGCGACGAGGCTGGTGGCGATGAGGAAGCAAGTCCAAGGGCGCATGGGGTCTCCAACGGAAGCTCCAGTTTACAGGTCGGGCCCCGTTCCGGCGAGGCGCCGACTCTCCGGCTCCAGGTGTGGGAGAATAGGCTCATGTCTGAACAGGGAGCCTTCTTCCGGTCCGATCAGGTGGACCAGCGACCCATGCGCCACGCGCTGCTGTGGCGCCTGGCGGGCTACCTGCGGCCCCAGTGGGCCTCCCTGCTGGCCCTGCTGGTGCTCATGGCCCTGGGCGCCTTTCTGGAGGTGCTGCCCTCGGAGCTGACGCTGCGCCTCATCAACCGCTTCATGGGCCAGGGCAGCCTCCGGGGCGCCGCGCCCCTGATCGCGGGCTTCTTCGGCATCCTGGTCGCGGGCTTCCTGGTCAGCTTCGCGCGCTACTTCCTGCTGGCCCGGGTGGGCCAGAGAGCCATGCTCGACCTCCGGGTGCAGCTCTTCGCCCACCTGATGGGACGCAGCACGGACTTCTTCCACCGCAACCCCGTGGGCCGCCTCATGACCCGGGTCACCAGCGATGTGCAGAACCTCAACGAGATGTTCGCCTCGGGCTTCGTGGCCATCGTGGGGGACGCCCTGTCCCTGCTGGCCATCGTGGCCTGGATGTTCTGGACCCACCCGGGCATGGCCCTGGTGGCCCTGGGCATCCTGCCTTTCCTCCTGGTGGCCACGGAGGTCTTCCGGCGCCGGGCGGGGGACGCCTTCCGTGAGACCCAGCGACGCTATGCGGCCATCAACGCCTTCCTCCAGGAGCAGATCTCCGGCATGGGCCTGGTGCAGGTCAACGCCCAGGAGGCCCGCAGCGCCCAGCAGTTCCAGACCATCAACGAGGACTACTTCCAGGCCTTCCTGCGCACCATCTTCGCCTACGCGGTGTTCTTCCCGGTGGTGGAGTTCATCACCTCCGGGACCCTGGCGGCCCTGATCTTCTACGCGGGCTTCAAGCTCCAGGCCGGGGCCATCACCTGGGGCCTGCTGCTGGCCTTCATCCAGCAGTCCAGCCGCTTCTTCCGGCCCATCCGCGAGCTGGCCGAGCGCTACAACGTCATGCAGACCGCCCTGGCCTCCAGCGAGCGCATCTTCAAGCTGCTGGACAACCAGGAGGCGATCCCCGAGGACCCGGCGGCCGAGTCCGCGGCCTTCACCCGCGAGATCCGCTTCGAGGACGTCACCTTCGCCTACGA
>JAAXXS010000244.1 GCA_013334395.1 Holophagaceae bacterium
GGAGGTGCGGCGGCGCTTCGACGAGGTGGCCTCCAGCCTCCACCAGCACTACGGGCTCAGCCTGGAGTGGGACGGCCTGGGCGGCGCTTTCCATGGCCACGGGGTCACCGGCGAGGTGCAGGTGGCCGAGGACCACATCGCCATCGACATGCACCTGGGCATCATGCTCTGGCCCTTCACCCACAAGATCCAGGAGTCCCTCGAGCAGCAGGTCGACCGGCTGCTGGCGAGCTGAGCCGGGACCTTTCCCGCATAGGAGGCACGATGACCATCGACCCCACCCTGCAGGCGCAGTTCGAGGCGGCCCAGGCCCAGGCCAAGACCGCCACCCAGAGGCCGGACAACGACACCCTGCTCAGCCTCTACGCTTATTACAAGCAGGCCACGGCGGGCGACGCCGGAGACAACCGGCCCGGCGCCTTCGACTTCGTGGCTCGGGCCAAGTTCGACGCCTGGGCCAAGCTCAGGGGCACCCCCCCCGAAGATGCCATGCGCGGCTACCTCTTCGTCGTGGCGGGCATGGATTTCGACTGACCGAGCCACAGCACCAGCACTCAGGAGGACTCTCGATGGCCAAGCAAGCCTGGGCTGAATTCCCCTACGCCGACAAGACCTACCTGTACACGGCCGCCACCGCCAAGAAAGCCTGGCCCCGGCTCCACAAGGGGAACCGCGAGCCCTTCCCCGAGGACAAGAAGGTCCTCCAGGCCTGGCTCCACTACCATGCCGGCGAGTTCGCCAAGGCCGTCGAGGAGGGCCTGGGGGCCGGCGCGGCGGGTTCCAACGTGGCGAACCACGCCCAGAACATCTACGCCAACTACCTGGAGGAGGACGAGACGGTCCAGCTGAAGCTCTTCCAGGAGGTGGCCGCGCGCTGTGAGGCCCGGATGGCCAAGGCTCCCGGGGACGCCTTCAACCACTACCTCCACGCCTACGCCCTGGGGCGCTACAGCCAGGGCATCTCCGTGGTGAAGGCCCTGGCCCAGGGACTGGGCGGCAAGATCAAGGACAGCCTCACCCGCGCCCTGGAGCTGGACCCCGAGCACGCCGACGCCCACGCCGCCCTGGGCACCTACCACGCCGAGGTCATCGACAAGGTGGGCAGCCTGGTGGGCAGCCTCACCTATGGCGCCAAGGAGAAGCTCGGCCTGGAGCACTACCGGAAATGTCTGGAGCTGTTCCCGGAATCGGCCATCTACCGCATCGAGTACGCCAACGGGCTGGTCCTGCTGAAGGGCCGCAGCGGGCAGAAGGAGGCCGAGGCCCTCTATCGCGAGGCTGCCGCAGTCCAGCCCCTGGACGCCATGGAGCGCCTGGATGTCGAGCTGGCCAAGGCGGAACTGGAGGAATGATCCGGCTGACTCACCGGCCCTTGGCGCCCTTCCGGCTGAGGCCGACCTCCAGGACCCGCAGGGCCCCGTCCAGTCGATCGGCCACGCTCACCTTCCGCTCGTTGGGAGCCTCGATGCAGTCCCAGACGGTCCGGTAGGGATCTGCCAGCACCTCCAGCTGAAGGGACAGCCCGTGTTTCTCGAACAGGGGTCCGAGCAGCTCCCGCCGTCGCCAAAGGTCCTGCCGGGTCTGCTGGTAGGCGATCTCGCAGATCTTGCGGCGGGACCGGAAGCGGAAGAGGTTCGTGAAGAGCCGGTGCTCCGTGGACTCCGGCTGGAACAGCACCAGGTCGCTGTCCGGGTGGCTCTGGGCCGAACGTTCCATGCCCAGGACGGCCCGGGAGTGGATGAGGATCCGGAAGCTCTGCGACAACAGGGCCGGCAGCCCGCCCCGCTGGACCGCCCGTCGTCCGAGGGCCTCACGGGCATCCTCGGAGCCCGTGTCCATGGGCACCAGGGGGTTCACACAGAGCAGCAGGTCGGCGCCGTGGTCCAGGGCCACGGAAGCGTGCATGGTCTTCAGGAGCACGCCATCCACGCAGACATGGCCCTCGACCTCGACGGGCTGGTAGAGGCCGGGCACGGCGGTGCTGGCCTGCACCGCGAGGGAGATGGGGATGTGGTCCAGGCCCTGGTCGCCGAACACCACGCGCCGGCCAGTTTCGACATCCGTCGCCACCACAAAGAACTTCTGCCGCAGCTGCCGGAAGTCGTCGCTCCGGCCCGGTCGCGAGAAGGCCTTCTCCAGGTAGGTCTGGATGCCCTCATTGCTGAACAGGGCCACGGGGAGGGAGCGGCCGAGGCCCTCGAGGGTCCCGATGAAGGAGGGATCCTCCGGCCCCTTGGCCAGCTGCGTCAGGGCCTCGCTGATCACCGAAGGCAGCTGGAGCCCGCGCCTCGCCATTTCCTTGAAGGCCGGCATGAAGAAGATGGACTGGTCGAACAGGGCCTCACTGCCGCCCTCGGCGGCCAGACCCCGGATCATCTCGGTCACCGTGACGCCATTGACCAGATGGGCCCCGATGAAGGAGCCTGCGCTCACCCCCACGATGACTCGCAGGCGGTTCAGGTCGAGGCCCCCGATGGCTTCCTCAAGGGCCCGGAGGGCGCCTACCTCGTAGACGCCCCCCAGCACCCCTCCGGCAGCCAAGGCGAGCCCAACCCGCCCCTTGGCACGGCGACGGGAGGGCATGGGCCCCTCAGGCCTTCGCAGACTTGGTCTTGCGCTTGGGCGCTTCCGCAGGCTTGGCGGGGGCCTTGGTCTTGGCCACCAGCTTCGTCAGCTCCTCGACCCGCTGGGTGAGGTTGACGATCTCTTCCCGGGTCGGGACGCCCATGCGGTGCATGGCCGTCGCCAGTCCGCCCTCGAAGGGAGTCGAGAGCTTGTCCCAGGCGCCCTTGGCATCGCCCTTCAGGCCCTTGGCGCGCTCCGCGAGCTCAAGGATGCGCTCCTTGTTGGCCTCATCCAGCTCGGCACCCTTGTCCACGAGCTGGTTGAAGAGGCGGGTGCCTTCCTCTCCGGCGACGCTGTAGGCCCCGAGGCCCGCCAGCCAGATATGGTAGGCGGATTCCTTCAGGCTGGGCATGAGGTCGGATTTCTTCTTGATGGCCATGGTCTTGCTCCTTTCATCCGGCTCCAGCGCCGGGGGGGGTTGGTGTTAACGGGCGGTCTTGCGGGTGGATCGGGTTCGGGTGGGAGTCTTCGGGAGATCCGTCCTGGCTTCCAGCTCGGCCAGGGTGGCTTCGAGCTCAGCGAGGCGGGCCCGCAGCTGGCCCATCTCCTCCTGCCCGGCAGTGACGTGGGCAAGGCGGTCCACGGAGGTTCGGACCATGCGGTCGACCTTGGCCTGGACCCGGTCGGCGCCCTCGCTCAGGGCCTCGCTGCCCCGCCGGATGACCTCATGCAGAAGATCGCCCGAGAGCAGGGAGGAGCCGCGCTTGTGGTCTTCGTAGATGCTCTGGGCCAGGGTCTGGGAGGTGACGTCCTCGCCGGTGCCGCTGTCGACCACCTTGATCTCCTGGCCGGAACGGATCCAGGCCGAGATCTCCTCGAGCGAAACGTAGCGGCTCTCCTCCGTGTCGTAGAGCTTCCGGCTGGCGCCACCGTACCGTTTGATGAGGCGGATCATCCTGG
>JAAXXS010000065.1 GCA_013334395.1 Holophagaceae bacterium
CGGCCGAGATCCTGGTCACCCACGGCGGCATCCACGCCTACTACACCGCCCTGCAGGCCATCCTGAACCCCGGCGATGACGTTTTGATCCCCGACCCGACCTGGGCCACCCACGCCAACATGGTGGTGATGCTGCGCGGGAACACGGTGCGGGTGCCCGCGCCGGCCGAGTGCGGGTTCATCCCAACGCTGGAAGCCTGGGAGAGGGCGCTCACCCCCAGGACCCGCGCCATCGTGCTGAACTACCCCTCCAACCCCACCGGGGCCTACCCGTCGCGCGAGTACCTGGAGCAGCTGCAGGCCTTCGCCCAGGCCCACGACCTGTGGGTGGTCAGCGACGAGGTCTACGGCAGCCTCTACTACGGCGAGCGTCCCACCAGCGCGGCGGCGCTGCCGGGGGCCAAGGACCGGACCCTGATCGTGAACAGCCTGTCCAAGACCTACGCCATGACCGGCTGGCGCGTGGGGTTCCTGGCGGCTCCGGCGCCCGTCATCGCGAACGCCCTCAAGGCGAGCCAGAACTCCATCACCTGCGTGGCGCCCTTCATCCAGAAGGCCGCGGCCTTCGCCCTGGTGGACCCGGAGGTCCAGGAGGCCACAGCCCGGATGCGCAGCGCCTACGCGAAGCGCCGGGGTCTGGTCCTGGACCTCGCCTGGGAGCTGGGCAGCGCCAAGATCCTCGTGCCGGCGCCCATGGGGGCCTTCTACTTCTTCCTGGATGTCCGCCCGCTGAGGCGTTCGTCGGTCGAAGTCTGCGAAAGCATCCTGGAGAAGGCCCAGGTGGGCCTGGTGCCGGGATCTGCCTTCGGCGCCCAGGGCGAGGGCTTCGTGCGCATGACCATCGCCGCCTCCGACGAGGACGTGGCGGCGGGTTTCCGGAAGATCATCGAGTGGGCCGAAGGGGAGAACGGATGAAGATCGCATTCCAAGGCGAGCCCGGAGCCTACTCCGAGCAGGCGCTGCTGGCCCACTTCGGCGAGGTCGAGACGCTGCCCTGCGAGTCCTTCGAGAAGGTCTTCGAGGCGGTGCATGCCGGGGCCTGCGACGCGGCCATGGTGCCCATCGAGAACTCCCTCGCGGGCAGCATCCACCAGAACTACGACCTGCTCCTGCGGCATGACCTCGTGATCGTCGGAGAGGGCTCCCTGCGGGTCCGCCACTGCCTGATCGCCCTGCCCGGTGTGGCGCGGAGCGAGATCCGCAAGGCCCGCAGCCATCCGCAGGCCCTGGGCCAGTGCGCGGGCTACCTGCAGAGCCACGGCATCATCGCGGAGCAGGCCTTCGACACCGCCGGCAGCGTGCGGCTGCTGAAGGAGTCCGGCGACCGCGACACCGCGGCCATCGCCTCCCGGCGGGCGGCGGAGCTGAACGGGATGCAGATCCTGGAGGAAGGCATCGAGGACGACCCCGAGAACTTCACGCGCTTCCTGGCCATCCAGCGGGAGCCGAAGGCCTTCCAGGGCGAGGCCAAGACCTCCATCGTGTTCACCCTGAAGAACCAGCCGGGGGCGCTGTTCAAGGCCATGAGCGTGTTCGCCCTGCGGGACATCGACCTCACCAAGATCGAGTCCCGTCCCCTGCAGGGCAGCCCCTGGGAGTACCTCTTCTACGTGGACCTCATCGGCGACACCCGCGAGGAGACTGTCCGGCGCGCCCTGGACCACCTGGGGGAATATGCCACCATGCTGCGCGTGCTGGGGTCGTATCCCCGGTTTCGGGGGTAGGCTTAGTCCTGGCCTTGAGTCCCGTGGACTCCTTCCGCCGAGGCGAACATGCGCTACCTCCTCTCGAACCTGCCATTGAACCTGGGCGAGGAAGCGCTGGACCTGGCGGGGCCCCTGGCCCGGACCCTGGGCGGGACGACCGCTGACTACTCGGCGGTCGTGCTGGAGCGGCGCAGCCTGGACGCGCGGCACAAGGGCTCCATCCGGTTCCTGACGGCCCTGAGCTTCGACACGGCTTTGCCCCTGGCCTGCGGCCCGCTGCCGGGGGGGCTGAAGCTCGACGCGGCGCCGGAGCCGGTGGCCCACGCGGTGGCGCCGGCCCCCCGGCGGCCCCGGGTGGTGGTGGTGGGCAGCGGCCCGGCGGGCACCTTCTGCGCCCTGCGTCTGCTGGACTACGGCATCGAGCCCATCGTGCTGGAGCGCGGCCCCGCCATGGGCGAGCGGGTGAAGGCCGTCTCGGGCCTGTGGCAGGAGGGGGTCCTGGACCCTGAGGCCAACGCCCAGTTCGGGGAGGGCGGGGCGGGCACCTTCAGCGACGGCAAGCTCACCACGCGCATCGGCCACCCGGCCACGCGCTACGTGCTGGAGGCCTTCGTGCGCTTCGGCGCGAACCCCCGGATCCTCTACCTGGCCAAGCCCCACGTGGGCACGGACGTGATCCGACGCTGCGCGGTGCTGATCCGCAAGGACGCCGAGGCCCGGGGGGCGCAGTACCGGTTCCGCGCCCGGCTGGAGGACGTCCGCTTCGACGAGCAGGGGCGCGTCCGCGCGGCGGTGCTGGCCAGCGGCGAGGAGCTGCCCTGCGAGGCCCTGGTGCTGGCCCCGGGGCACAGCGCCCGGGACACCTTCGAGATGCTGCACCGCCACGGCGTGGCCCTGCGCCCGAAGCCCTTCGCCATGGGCGTGCGGGTGGAGCACCCCCAGGAGCTCATCGACCGCTCCCAGTACGGGCCCGGCGCCGGACACCCCTCGCTGCCCGCCGCGGACTACCGGCTGGTCTGCAACTTCGGCCTGAACCGCGCCGCCTACAGCTTCTGCATGTGTCCCGGCGGCGAGGTCATCCAGTGCGCCAGCGAGCCCGGTGGCGTGGTGGTGAACGGCATGAGCCTGGAGAAGCGGGACTCGGGCTTCGCCAACTCGGGGCTGGTGGCCAAGGTGGGCACGGCGGACTTCGGCAGCGAGCACCCCCTGGGCGGCATGTACTTCCAGCGGAAGTGGGAGCAGGCCGCCTTCCGGGCGGCGGGGGAGACCTACGGCGCGCCGGCCATGGCCGTGCAGGACTTCGTCAAGGGCCGCGCCACGGGGCGCCTGCCGCGCACCAGCTTCCGGCCCTTCGCCGTGGCCGCGGACCTCCGCACCTGCCTGCCGGACTTCGTCCAGGAGCAGCTGGCCGGGGCCCTGCCGGTCTTCGACCAGAAACTGCACGGCTTCGCCAGCCGCGAGGCCATCCTGCTGGGCATCGAGAGCCGCACCAGCAGCCCGCTCCAGCTGCTCCGGGGCGAGGATGGACAGTCCGTGTCCCATCCGGGCCTCTACCCCTGCGGCGAGGGCGCGGGCTTCGCCGGAGGCATCACCTCCGCCGCCGTGGATGGCATCCGCGTGGCAGAGTGGATCGCCCAGGCCGCCGGCGCCCCCGAGTTCCAGCCCTTCGCCAAAGCCGCCCGCGCCGGGGACCTGGCGACCGAATACTGAGGCCCTTCGGCTACCAGCGGAATCGAAGGTCGAAAATAAGCTAATGTAGGCTTTGTATCGAAAGAGTAGGGCATCCATCCCGGAGGAACCATGTTCGAATCCGCGGAACTCGGCCACAAGCTGGAGAAGGAAGTCTGGGACCGGGAGCTGCCCCCCCTGCGGGAGGCGCTGCTGGATGCGCAGTTCGACCTGACGGCGGCGAAGTTCCCGGTGGTGATCCTGGTGGCGGGCGTGGATGGCGCCGGCAAGAGCGAGACCGTGAACACCCTCAACGAGTGGCTGGATCCGCGCCACATCCAGACCCACGGCCTGGATGTGCCCTCGGACGAGGAACGCGAGCGGCCCCACATGTGGCGCTACTGGCGCATGCTGCCGCCGAAGGGGAAGATCGGCATCTTCGACGGCTCCTGGTACACCTGGCCCATCCTCGAGCGCACCTCGGGCAACATCAAGACCTCAGAGCTGGACCAGGACATGGGCCGGGTGGCCCGCTTCGAGCAGATGCTCATCCAGGAGGGCGCCCTGGTCCTGAAGTTCTGGATGCACCTCAGCAAGGACGCCCAGAAGAAGCGCCTGAAGCTGCTGGAGAAGGACCCCAAGACCCGCTGGCGGGTGACGCCCCGGGACTGGAAGCACTTCGAGCTCTACGACACCTTCCGTCAGGTGTCCGAGCGCGCCCTGCGGGCCACCAGCACCGCCGCCTCGCCCTGGATCGTGGTGGAGGCCTCGGACTGGCGCTACCAGCGGCTCACAGTGGGGAAGATCCTGCTGGAGAAGCTGCGCGCCCGCCTCGCCAACCCCGCGCCGCCGCCGTCGCCCCCCGCCCCCCAGCCCGTGGTGAGCCTCGATGAGATGAACGTCCTCCGGGCCCTGGATCTCACCCGGACCGTGGAGAAGAAGGACTACGAGGAGGAGCTGCTCACCCTGCAGGGACGCCTGAACCTCCTGACCCGGCACAGGAACTTCAAGAAGCACTCGGTGGTGCTGGTCTTCGAGGGTGTGGACGCGGCGGGGAAGGGCGGAGGCATCCGGCGCATCACCCAGGCTCTGGATGCCCGGACCTACCACATCCAGCCCGTGGCCGCGCCGACGGAGGAGGAGCGCGCCCAGCCCTACCTCTGGCGCTTCTGGCGGCACCTGCCCCGGCGGGGCAAGGTGATGATCTTCGACCGCAGCTGGTACGGCCGGGTGCTGGTGGAGCGGGTCGAGGGCTACTGCACCGAGGCCGACTGGCAGCGGGCCTACAGCGAGATCAACGACTTCGAGGACCAGATCGTGCGCAGCCAGAGCCTGCTGCTGAAGTTCTGGCTGTCCATCAGCCAGGAGGAGCAGCTGCGCCGCTTCGAGGAGCGGCAGGCCACACCCTTCAAGCGCTTTAAAATCACCGACGAGGACTGGCGCAACCGGGAGAAGTGGCCCCAGTATGAGCGCGCCATCTGCGACATGATCGACCGCACCAGCACCGAGATCGCCCCCTGGACCCTCGTCGAGAGCGAGGACAAGCGCTACGGCCGCCTCAAGATCCTCCGCACCCTCGTGCAGCGGCTGGAGGATGAGCTGTAGCTAGACCGCCCGTTCCTTGCCAAACACCCGGTCCAGCACCAGGCCGGCGGTCTCTTCGATGCTGCGACCGGTGACGTCCAGCACGGGCCAGCGGCGGTGGGTCTTGAAGACCTCGTCGGCGTAGGCCAACTCGTCCATGATGCGGCCGAGGTCGCTGTAGCTGTCCGCGCTGCCCGTGGCGCCCAGGCGCTTCAGGCGGTAGGCGCGGATCTCCTGCAGGCGGTCCGCCTGGATGGTCAGGCCCACGATGCGGCCCTGGGGGATGGGGGCCAGCTCCGGCGGCAGGGGCACGCCCGGCACCAGGGGCACGTTCATCACCTTGAAGCCCTCCATGGCCAGATACATGGACAGCGGCGTCTTGCTGGTTCGGCTGATGCCCACCAGCACGATGTCGGCGTCCGCCAGGCCGGTCATGTCGATGCCGTCGTCGAACTTGAGGGCGAACTCGATGGCCTCGATGCGGCGGAAGTACTTGTCACCCACGGCGTGGAAGCTGCCGGCCTTCTCCTCGGGGCGCTCCCGCAGATACAGGGTGAGGGTGTCCAGCAGGTTCCCGAAGAGGTCCACCTGGGTGATGCGCAGCTCGGCGCAGCGGACGGCCAGGTAGGTGCGCTGCTCCTGCGAGACCGTGGTGTGGACGATGACGGCGCGCTTGTCGCCGGCCATGTCCAGCACGCGATCGAGGTCCTCAAAGGACCGCACGTTCTGGAAGCGGCGCACCAGGGAGGAGCTCTCGCCCTTGGTGAACTGGGTGAGGGCGGCCTGGACCATCCGGTGGGCGGTCTCGCCGGATCCTCCCGAAACGATGTAGATGGGCTGCCTCTCCATCCAAACAGATTACCCTGATGGGATGAAACCCCACGTCCTGACTTGGCTGCTGCTGGCCCTCCCCCTGGGTGTGGTGCTGTTCGGCCTGGCCATGCTGCTGGTGCGCTGGGCCCGGTCCCGCCGCCGGACCCCCGCGGATCCCGAGGCCCTGCTGCTGTCGGCGGTCTCCGGCAGCCTGCGGGAGAGGGGCGAGCTGGCCGCTTCGCTGGGGGAGCTGCGCACGGTCCACGAGCGCCTGCTGGACGCCCTGCCCATGGGCCTGGTGTGGGTGGACCAGCGGCAGCGGCTGGCGGCCCTGAACCGTCGGGGCCGGGAGCTGCTGGGGGTCACGCCCGGCGTGCTGGGCCTCGAGGCGGCCTTCGTCCTGGAGCCCTTCCCCTGGCTGCGGGAGGCCCTGGGCCGGGACCCCGGCCCGCCCCACCGGCTGGAAGCCGCCGGGCGCCGCTGGCGGCTGCAGCGCATCGAGGCGCCGGACCGCATCGGCGCCCTGGTCCAGTTCGAGGACGTCACCGAGGCCGAGCTGGAGGACCGCCGCCGTCAGCTGCGGGAGCGCTTCGCGGAGCTGGGCGAGATGACCGCGGGCGTGGCCCACCAGCTCAAGAACGGCCTGGCCGTGCTCAAGGGCCAGGGCCAGCTGCTGCAGCGGGCGGGCCACGGCGAGGCCGCCCGGGCCCTGCTGGAGGAGACCGAGGACCTGGAGCGCTTGGTGCAGCGCTTCCTCCAGTGGGCCAAGCCCCTGGAGCCGGCCCTGGAGGTGCTGCGGCTCGAGGAGGTGGCGGGCCAGGCCCTGACGGAGCTGAAGCGCCGCCCGGTGAGCCAGGGGCGGACCCTGGTCTCGGAAGGCCAGGGCAGCGCCACCGGCGACCCGGTGCTGCTGCACCAGGCGCTGGTCAACCTGCTGGAGAACGCCTGCCAGGCGACGCCCCAGGGCGGGCGGGTGCTGCTGCGCATCGGCGACGGCCGGCTGGACATCGAAGACGGCGGGCCGGGTCTCAGTGAGGACGCGGCCATTCGCATGCTGCGGCCCTTCGAGAGCGGCCGCCCCGACGGCACCGGCCTGGGCCTGCCCCTGGCCCTGAAGTGGCTGAACGCCCAGGGAGCCGACCTGCACCTGCGGCCCCGCCCCGAGGGTGGCACCTGCGCGGAGATCCGCTGGTAACTTGGTGGGATGAAGATCGCCCTGCTCCAGCTCAACGCCCGCCTCGGGGATCCCGAGGGGAACGGCCGCGGCCTGGAGGCGGCCTACGCGGCCGCCGTGGCCGCTGGCGCGCAGCTGGTCCTGGCGCCGGAGCTGGCCATTCCCGGCTACCTGCTGGAGGACCGCCTCTGGGAGCCCCGCATGCGGCGGCGCATCGAGGTGGAGTCGCACCGCCTGGCCGCGCTGAGCGGGGCGGTGCCGCTGGTGTTCGGCACCGCCCGCCCGGCGCCCTCGGGCCGCCTCTGGAACGAGCTGTGGTGGTGCGAGGGCGGCGCCCTGCGGCACTGCGCCCACAAGCGCGTGCTGCCCAGCTATGACGTCTTCGACGAGCACCGGTACTTCGAGCCGGACGATGCCCCCCAGCCCCTGCTGAGCTTCGGCGGCCACCGCATCGGGCTGTCGATCTGCGAGGACCTCTGGGCCGATCCGCAGCTCGGCAACGCGCCCGTGGGCTACGGGGTGGATCCCATCGCGGACCTGGCAGCGGCGGGCGCCACCCTGATCCTCAACGCCAGCGCCAGCCCCAGCGCTCTGGGCAGCTTTGTGCCGCCGGGCCGCAGCGCGCCCTGGGCCATCCCCTCCAAGGACGCCCAGCGCCGCCGCCTGCTGCCGGGCCTGGCGCAGAAGCACGGCCTGGCCATCGCCTACGCCAGCCGCGTGGGCGCCGAGAGCTGGCTGCTCTTCGATGGCGGCTCGGGCCTGGCCCTGCCGGATGGCCGCTGGCAGGGCTGCGCGGCCTTCCAGGAGGGCCTGCTGATGGTGGATCCCGGCACGCCCGGCGAAGCCTGGGCGCCCGCCGAGGAGGGCCCCTGGCTGCGGAAGGCCCTGGTGACGGGCATCCGCGACAACCTGGCCAAGCAGGGCCTGGAGGCGGTGGTGCTGGGCCTGTCCGGCGGCATCGACAGCGCCGTGGCCGCGGCCCTGGCCGTGGAGGCCCTGGGCACGGACCGGGTCTTCGGCGCGGCCCTCCCCACCCGCTTCAGCAGCGCCGAGAGCTCCGCCCTGGCCGAGCAGCAGGCGCGGCACCTGGGCATCGGCTACCTCAGCCTCGATGCGGAAGCGCCCTTCGCCGGGTTCACGACGGCCCTGGAGCAGGCCCTGCCGGGCCGCGGCTTCGGCCTCACGGACGAGAACCTCCAGAGCCGCTGCCGCGGCAGCCTCCTGCTGGCCCTGACTTCCGAACCGGAGATCCAGCGGCGGTTGAGCACGGACCGCGTGGCCGTGCTCAACACCGGCAACAAGAGCGAAGCCGCCACGGGCTACTTCACCCTCTACGGCGATGGCATCGGCGCCTTCGCGCCCCTGGGCGACTGCCTCAAGGCGCGGGTCTACGCCGTGGCGCGGGACCTGGGTGAAGCCATCCCCCGCGGCGTGCTGGAGCGCCCGCCCACGGCGGAGCTGCGGCCGGGCCAGACCGACGAGGCCAGCTTGCTGCCCTACGCGCAGCTGGACGCCATCCTGGGCGCGGCCCTGGAGGCCCAGCGGCCCGAGGAGGGGCTGCCGGAAGACCTGGCCCTGCTTCTCGACGGCGCCGCCCTGGACCAGGCCCGAGCCGCGCTGCCGCGCATCCTCGCGCTGCTGCGCCGCACCGAGTTCAAGCGCCGTCAGCTGCCCTTCGCCTTCAAGGTGAGCCCCAAGGCCTTCGGCGCCGGTCGGCGCATTCCCCTCACGGCGCTTTGAACCACCGCGCCAGCACGGTATCCTGGCCCTTCTGGCCGGTGTGGCGAAATGGCAGACGCGACGGACTCAAAATCCGTTTCCCCCTAAAGGAGTGTCGGTTCGAGTCCGACCACCGGTACCAGAGGCGAGCCCCGCAGGGGCTCTTTCGTTGCCCTGACCCGCGCCATGCCGGGCTCTCCGAAGAACCCGACTCGGCATCCCGCTTCTGCAAGAGCCACCTCATGGACTACGCGCTTCGGCCTGCCCGACTGGACGACCTTGAGACCATCCTCGGCTGGGTCTGGACCCCTGAGCTCCTGAAGCGGTGGGGTGGACCGGCGCTGACTTTCCCTCCCAGGGCAGAAGCCACCTGGTCCGAGATGGAGGCCACTCCGGAGAATGCCTTCGCGCTCATCAATCCTGCCGGTCAGCTGGTGGGCTTCGGCCAGGCCCTCCCGCGGGGCGCCTCGGCCCACCTGGCCCGGATCATCGTTGCCCCGGGACTTCGGGGGCAGGGCGTTGGTCGCATTCTCTGCCGGCGGCTCATCCTGACCGCTCTGGACCTGCACCGGCCCAGGGAGATCACGCTGCAGGTCTACCCGGACAACACGGCCGCCCTGAGCCTTTATCGCTCGCTCGGCTTCGTTCCCATACCTGACGACTCTTCCGGGGACTCCCTCAAACTGGGGCTGAGGCCAGGGCCTTCCTAGGCCGCAGGCCGGTCCGCCCAGGGTTACCATCCAGCATGCTGTCGGTGCTGTTGCTCTTCCTGCTGCCCGTCGGGGGCGGCATTCCCGCAGGGGTCCTCCTGGCCCGGTCTCAGGGCTTGGCCTGGCCTGTGACGGCGGGGCTCTACCTGGTCTCCGATGTGCTCCTGGCCCTGCGCCTGAATTCATACTTCCGGAACCCGGAGGCCACGGTCCTGGTGGTTCTCGGCGCCATGATCGCCTTGCCCCTGCTGGTCCGGCGCCTCCGCGGGGCGGGCTCCAGCCTCGGAGCTGCCTCGCGCAGGGGCGGAGACTGAGGTGGGAAAACCGAGGCCCCCGCGCCATCTGGCCTGGGCCAGGTGACGCGGGGGCTTCGAGGAGGTTCCCGGGCCGGTCACGGTCCGGGTGGAGCTCACTTCACCGGCAGGAAGTTGCGCTTGACGATCTGCTGGCCTTCGGGGGACAGGACGAAGTCGAGGAACCGTTTCACGTCCCCGGTCGGCGCGCCCTTCGCCACCAGGATCAGAGGCCGGGAGATGACATAGGCATTGGACTGGACCGCCTTCATGCTCGGCAGCACCGAGTTCACACTGACGGCCGCGGTGCCGGGCTCGTTGAAGGCGAAGGACGCATGGGTGATGGCATTGGGATCTGCGCCGACAGCCCTGACGCACCAGTGCGGCTTGTCGACCTCCTTGCTCGGCCCGTATTCAGCGTTGCCGAGCGCGAGCTCCTTGAAGGCGGCGATGGTGGCTCTGCCGCCGGCCTTGAACTCGGTGATGACGTTGATGGGGGCGCTGGCGCCGCCCACGTCCTTCCAGTTGGTGATCCGGCCCGTGAAGATGCCCTTCACCTGCTCCAGGGTGAGGTTCTTTACGGGATTCTTGGCATTCACGAACACGGCGATGGCATCGTGGCCGATGACTTCGAAATGGGGATTCTGCTTTTTCTCGGCGGGGGTGAGGGCCCGGGAGACGCCACCCAGGCTGACCTGGCCGGCCATGACGGCCTGGAAGCCCTTTCCGCTGCCCAGGTTGCCGATCCTTTCGAATTTGACGCCGGTCTTGGCTTCGAACGCCTTGGCGGCCTGGGGAATGATGTTCTCGCCGATGGTCGTGGATCCCTCATAGGTGGGCCCGGCGGCCATGAGTGACGTCCCTGACAGGACGGCCAGGAGCGTGGGAAGAGCCAGCCTCTGGAATGCAGAACGCAGCATGGGATTTCTCCTTCAAAAGCAGGCGCGACGGGGCGCCTGTGGGGTTGAACAGGCTTGATGGAACGGCGGCATGCCGGGTGCTGGCAGGAGCTGCGTCAGACCCTGAACCTGGCCACGATGGCGTTGAGCTGCTCGGCCAGATGGCTCAGCTCGTCCACCGTGCGGGTGGACTCCTTGATGGTGGCGGCCATCTCCTCCATGGCCGCGGCGTTCTGCTCGGCAATGGAGGTGAGGTTGCCCATGGCGGTCACGACGGACTGGCTGTCCTGACTCTGGGCTTCACTCTGGCCGCCGATGGTCTGCATGCGCCCCGCCGAGTCGGTGATGGCGCTCTGGATGCTGGCCAGGGCCTCGCCGGCGGTGTTCACCATCGCGGTGCCGTCGGTGATGGCCCGGCTGGAGGTCTGGATCAGGGAGGTGATCTCCTTGGCGGCGGTGGCGCTGCGCTCGGCCAGCTTGCGGACTTCCTCGGCGACCACCGCGAAGCCCCGGCCGTGCTCCCCGGCCTTGGCGGCCTCGATGGCGGCGTTCAGGGACAGCAGGTTGGTCTGGTTGGCCATCTCGGTGATCACCGTGAGGATGTTGCCGATCTGCTTGGAGTTCTCGTTGATGGCCTGCATGCCCTTGATGGCGCTGCCCACGGCCCTGTCGCCCCGGGTGCCGGCCTGCTGGGCCTGCTCGAAGACCTGGAGCGCCTCCGCCACGCTGGCATTCACCGTGTCCGAGGCGCCGGCGATGCCCTGGACGCTGCTGGTGGTGGTGGCCACGCTGGCCTTCTGCTTCTCGGCGGCCAGGGCGATGCTCTGGGCGGTGCTATGCATCTCGGACATGCCCGAGGACATCTGCAGGGATCCGGAGGCCAGGTTCGTGGAGATGGCCATCACCTGCTGGATGATCTGCTGGATGTTTTCCACGAAGCGGTTGAAGTGCCGCGAGAGTGCGGCAACCTCGTCGTCCCCCACCACCTCCAGGCGGGCCGTGAGGTCGCCCTCGCCCTCGGAGATGTCCCGCATGCGCTTCTGGATGACTTCCAGCGGGGTGACCAGGGCGTTGCCCAGGAAGTAGGCGAAGCCGAAGCCGAGGGCGAGCATGGCCAGGGCAAGCAGGGACATGCCCAGGAGAGCGCTGGCCTGGCTGCCCCGGAGGCGATCCCGGTTGACGAGGAGCACGAGGTAGGACTTCGCGGGCGCGCCGTCCACCTTGACCAGGCGCCCGACCACCAGATAGGCATCCCGCTCCAGGAAGAGCTGATCCTTGGAGAGGTCCTGGGCGCCTGCCTGTTTCAGGAAGGCCTCGGCGAACGGCGCCAAATCAAGCTGGCTGGACTTGGCTTTGGCCTTGGCCACCACCTTGGCGGCCTTGGTCCCGGGCTCCTCGGAGACGACTGCAGCCTGAGTGATGTCGGCGTCCTCCTTGAACCCGTCCAGGCCCCGTTCCACCTGGCCCAGGTCATCAAACTGCACGGCCGATTGGATGCTCTCCGAGGCCAGCACCAGGAGGCTGCTGGCCTTCAGCCGCAGTCCGTCTTCGAGCGATGCGTTCAGGCGCCAGAGCGAAAAAATCGTCGCACCCCCGCCGAGGACCAAGGCCAGGGCCATGATCGAATAGAGCAATTTCTTGCGAATGCTTAGGTTATTGAAATACCGCATGTGTCTTCCCCCTTCCGGTACTGCCCTGAATCGGACAGCCGCCAGGAGGGGGTGAATGCTGAAAGGGGATTTTCAGCCTTGTCGAGATTTATGCGTAATGACCCCTTGGTCCTCAAAGAAACACGGCCCCGCGAGCGCGGAGCCGTGTTTCCAGTGCGCACTTGATCGTCAGATCCTGAAGCGGGCCACGATGGCGTTCAGCTGCTCGGCCAGCTGGCTCAGCTCGTCCACGGTGCGCGTGGACTCCTTAATGGTGGCGGCCATTTCCTCCATGGCCGCGGCGTTCTGCTCGGCGATGGAGGTGAGCTCGCCCATGGCCGATACAACGTACTGGCTGTCGTGGCTCTGGGCTTCGCTTTGGCCGCCGATGGTCTTCATGCGCTCGGCAGAGTCGGTGATGGCGCTCTGGATGCTGTTGAGAGCCTCACCCGCGGTGTTCACCATCTTGGTGCCGTCGGTGATGGCGCGGTTCGAGGTCTGGATCAGGGCCGTGATCTCCTTGGCGGCGGTGGCGCTGCGCTCGGCCAGCTTGCGGACTTCCTCGGCGACCACCGCGAAGCCCTTGCCGTGCTCGCCGGCCTTGGCGGCCTCGATGGCAGCGTTCAGGGACAGCAGGTTGGTCTGGTTGGCGATCTCGGTGATCACCGTGAGGATGTTGCCGATCTGCTTGGAGTTCTGGTTGATGGCCTGCATGCCCGTGATGGCGCTGCCCACGGCGGTGCCGCCCTTGCCGGCGGCCTGCTGGGCCTGCTCGAAGACCTGCAGCGCACCCGCGACGCTGGCATTCACCACCTGGGAGGCGCCGGCGATGCCCTGGACGCTGCTGGTGGTGCTGCCGACGCTGGCCTTCTGGTTCTCGGCGGCCTGGGCGATGCTCTGGGCCGTGCTGTGCATCTCGGACATGCCTGCCGACATCTGCAGGGAACCCGAGGCAATGTTGGTGGAGATGGCCATCACCTGCTGGACGATCTGGTGGATGTTCTCCACGAAGCGGTTGAAGTGCCCGGCCAGGGCGGCGATCTCGTCGTTGCCATGCACGTCCAGGCGGGCCGTGAGGTCGCCCTCGCCCTCGGAGATGTCCCGCATGCGCTTCTGGATGTTCTCCAGGGGCGTGACCAGGGCGTTGCCCAGGAAGTAGGCGAAGGCGAAGCCGATGGCCAGCATGACCACGCCCAGCAAGGCCAGGCCCACGAAGGCCCCAAGCTGGTTGCGGTGCAGGCGGTCCCGGTTGACGATGAGCAGCAGGTAGGACTTTATCGGCGCGTTCTCGACCTTGACGAGCTCCCCGACCAGCAGGTAGCCGTCATGTTCCAGCTCGAGGTGGTTCTTGGTCAGGTCCTTGCCGCCGGCCGCCTTGAGGAAGGCCTCGGCAAAGGGCTGCAGGTCCATCTGGGCGGTCTTGGCCTTGGACTTGGCCATCACCTTGGCGGCCCGGGTCGCGGGATCCTGGATCACCAGGGCCGCCTGGGAGATGTCGTTGTCCTCCCGCATGCCGTCCAGGCCCCGTTCCACGAGGCCCAGGTCCTCGAACTGGACGCCGGACTGGATGCCGTCCGAGACCAGGTTGGCGAGGCTCGCGGCCTTCAGCTGCAGCCCGTCGTTGAGCGCAGAGTTGAGGCGCCAGAGCGAGAAGG
>JAAXXS010000066.1 GCA_013334395.1 Holophagaceae bacterium
GAAGACCTTCTCGAATTCCCGGCGCTGGATGTCGAGCGGGGTGAACTTCATGGCACACCTCCAGGGATTCGGGAGAGGGACAGGCCGACTAGGAGGTCAGGGCCCGCAGGAAGACCCGCTGGATCAGGCCTAGCAGGAGCACCGCGACCAGGATGTCGAGGCTGAAGCCGCCGATGGGCGGCACGATGGCCCGGATGGGGTGGAGAATCGGATCCGTGACGGTGTGGAGCAGGCGGATCCAGCGGTTGCGCGGATCGATGGGGAACCAGGACAGGACCGCCACCGCCAGCAGGAGGTAGATGATCGCGTCCAGGGCGTAGTAGGCAATGGCGAAGAGCAGAGGCATGGGCAGGATCCCGGGAATCCGATCATGATAACGGGGAGTGAGGCTTCTACATGCGGATCGGTATTTCCTGCTACAGCACCTTCGGAGGCTCCGGCGTCGTCGCCACGGAGGTGGGGAAGGCCCTGGCGGCCCGGGGCCACGAGATCCACATCCTCAGCCCCAGCCTGCCGCCCCGGCTGGTGGGCTTTGAGGACCGCATCAACTTCCACGAAGTCAGGGCTTCACCCTACCCCCTCTTCGAGGACGCCCCCTACTCCATCGCCCTGGGCTCGAAGATGGCCGACGTGGCCGACCACTACGGCCTGGACATCCTCCACGCCCACTACGCCATCCCCCACGCCATGGCGGCCCTGCTGGCCCGCATGGCCATCCCCCGCCTGAAGGTGGTGACCACCCTCCACGGCACGGACATCACGGTCGTCGGTAGCGATCCCAGCTACCTGCCCATGGTCCGCATGGCCATCCGGGAGAGCGACGGCGTCACGGCGGTCTCCGAATACCTGCGCCAGGAGACCCTCAGTACCTTCGGGGTGGACCGCGCCATCGACGTCATCGGCAACTTCGTGGAGCCTCCGGGCCCCGAGCACCCGGACTGCCGCGCCTGGCTGGCCCCCAAGGCGGCCTTCGTGCTGACCCACATCTCCAACTTCCGGCCGGTGAAGCGCGTCCTGGATGTGCTGAAGATCTTCGAGCGGGTCCGCACCGAAGTCCCCACCCGCCTGGTGATGGTGGGGGACGGCCCGGACCGCCTGGAGGCCGAGGCCTACTGCCGGGACCACGGCTTCGCCAGCGAGGTGCGCTTCACGGGCAAGCAGCTGGACATCGGCACGGTGCTGAACTGCTCGGATCTCTTCCTGCTGCCCAGCGCCACCGAGAGCTTCGGCCTGGCGGCCCTGGAGGCCATGGGCCACCGCGTGCCCGTCATCACCAGCCGAGTGGGGGGTCTGCCTGAAGTGGTGCGCCATGGCATCGACGGCTACCTGGAGCCCGTCGGGGATGTGGCGGCCATGGCGGCGCATGCGGTGCAGCTGTTGAGGGACGAGCCGCTGCGCCTGCGCATGGGCAGCTCCGCCCGGGAGCGGGCCCTGACGACCTTCGCCGAAGGCCCCATCGTGGACCAGTACGAGGCCCTGTATCGGCGGGTGCTGGTGCGCTAGGAGAGCCTGTCCTCGGCTTCCCATCCCGCTGGCGACCCTTCGCTGAGCCGCTGCTCCGCAGCCTGCCGCTGACAGCTAGGACAGTGTCCCTGGCAGTCCAGCCCACAGCCCGCGCCAGGGCGTGTGGGACGATGCGGGGCAGGGGGCTTTGCGCCGAATGGGGCCATGCCTGATCATCCCACGGGCGACGGATATGCGCGGGCGGTGGGATGCAGCTACACTCCTCGTCACCTTGCCTGCGAGGCCTCGATGAAGCGTTTTCTGCTGCTACTGCTGGTGCTGGGCGCTGCCGGCACCGGTGCCTACTACGTCGCGAACGGCCACCTGCCGTGGGTGACGGTCCCGATCGAGGAGGCGGAGGTCGCTGCCCTGGAAGAGGAACTGCAGCTCATCCGCCAGCAGTGGAAGCAGGCGGGCCGGGCAGGGGCCCTGGGCGTCGACACCAGCAGCATTACGGACGGCCCCCTTGCAAAGCTGGAGCAACTAGAGAAGCGCCTCGCGGAGGTGCTCCCCCGGCTCAAGACCGGGGAGGCCCGAAACCAGGCCGTCCAGCTGCGCCGGGACCTGGCCTCCTTCAAAAGCGAGATGCGCTAAGCAATCAAGCGTATGGTGGGCAAGTTCCGAAGGCTCGAAACTTAGGGCATAGGAGATCCCTCGGTCATGTCCACGCTCACGCTCTCGGAAGAACGCAAGCCGCAGGGATCGCTCCGGTATCTCTTCATGAACGTGGAGGACCTGGCTCGGATGGCCTGGGGAAGCGTCTTTGGTCAGGACGAGCGTACCGAGGAGGCTTCCGTGGCCCACCAGGAGCAGATGCTCCAACCCCCGCCGGAGATCTGGCTGCCGCGTTCCAGCAGAAGTCGCCTGGATAGCTAGACCAGCGCCCAAAGCGGTAGAGGGTTCTGGAGCGCCACTGGTTCTCGGCGGTTCGAGTCCGCCTCCTCGGCTTCGATGGACCTTTGTTCGGCACCAGTCCGTGACTCGAACCGGCGCGTGGCTGGCCCCGCTTGCGGACGCTGCGCAGGCTCCACTGGAGCCTTGCTCGCTGCAAGCTACCGGGCCGCCACTGCTTCTCGGCGGTTCGAGTCCGCCTCCTCTTCAGTCCACCAACGAAACAGGGGCCCGGGGGCCCCTGTTTCGTTGGTGGCTGGAGGCGGACTCGAACCGCCGACCTGCGGATTATGAGACCGCTGCTCTAACCAGCTGAGCTACCCAGCCACGAAGGAACAGTCTAGCGTGGGCGCGGGCCTGGGTCTACGCGAGATCGTGGACGAGCACCACGATGAGGCGCTTGGGGCCGTGGACGCCATAGGCGAGGGTCTGCTCGATGTCGGCGGTCTTGCTGGGGCCGGAAATCAGCAGGGCGTTGGGGGGCAGGCTGCGGCCCCAGCCCAGGGCCTTCACCGCATGCCAGAGGCTGTCCTGGAGGGTGCTGGCGCGCAGCAGGGCGAGGTGGATGGGCGGCACCAGGGACAACAGGCGAGGCTCGGCGGGGCCGGGCATCAGCAGCAGGCCGCCGGTCTCGGCGACGCCGCCCACGGTGCCCGTGAACCCTGCGGCCACGGTGGTGAAGAGCTCCTCCTTGAAGGCCTCCACGGGGCGGTCGTAGGGCAGCAGCTGCGTGCCCCCGGCTGGCCAGGCGGCGGCCAGGGCGGCGCCAGCCTCGCTGGCGGGTCCGAACATCAGGTTGGGCAGCGCCTCGCGGTCGCAGAAGGCGCGAACCACGGCAGGCCAGTCCGCGGGCGTGGCGTCCAGGAACTCGGTGTGGACGGCCTCCATGCCCCGGCGCAGGCGCGCAACCCGCTCGGCGGGGGGCCACTGGCGGCGCTCCATGACGGCGGTGTCCAGCGGGGGCAGGGGGCCTTCGCCCCCGCCGGCGCGGAGGCGGCCCAGGATCGCGGTGCGGGCATCAGTCATGGGAGCCTCCCTCGGCCCGCATGCGCTCGCTGAGGGAGCGCCGGGCTGGAACCGGTTGGGTGCGGGTGCGGGTCCACTCCCGAAGCAGTGGGACGCCTGCCGGGAGGGCGCCCCCCAGGCGGGTGGCGAACCAGGTGGCCAGGCGGTACAGGGCCGGCCGCTTGAGGACTGCGGCCCAGAGGCGCCAGGTCCAGTCCTCCGAGGCCAGGCGGCCGGTGCCCTTGCCGGCCACCTGGGAGCCGGGATCGCTGTGGGTGGCTTCCCGGCGCAGGCGCACCAGGATCTCGGGAATGGGGATCTCCACAGGACAGACCTCGCCGCAGGCCCCGCAGAGGCTGGAGCCGTGGACCAGGTCGTGGCGGACGCCCACGCCCTCCATCTGCGGCGTGAGGATCTTGCCGATGGGACCGGGATAGACGGCCTCGTAGGCGTGGCCCCCCACGCGGGTGTAGACGGGGCAGTGGTTCATGCAGGCGCCGCAGCGGATGCAGCGCAGCGTGGCGCGCAGCTCGGGATCGGCGTAGATGCGGGAGCGGCCGTTGTCCAGGATCACCAGGTGGACTTCCCGTGGGCCGTCCTTCTCGTCGGCCCCGCGCGGCCCGGTGATCAGGTTGAAGTAGGTGCTGACGGCCTGGCCCGTGGCCGAGCGCGTGAGGATGGCGTAGAGCGGGGCCACGGACTCCAGGTCCGCCACCACCTTCTCCAGGCCCATGACGGCGATATGCAGCGGCGGCACGTGGGTGCTCATGCGGCCGTTGCCTTCGTTCTCCACCAGACAGAGGGTCCCGGTCTCGGCCACCGCGAAGTTCACGCCGGAGAGGCCCGCGTCGGCCTCCAGGAACTTCTGGCGCAGCACCTTCCGGGCCATGGCCGTGAGCTCGTCCACGTCCTCGGTGTACTTCGCGTCCTTGATCTTCTGGCTGAACTGCCGGGCGATCTGGTCTTTGTTCTTGTGGATGGCGGGCATGATGATGTGGCTCGGCGTCTCCCCGTCGAGCTGGATGATGTACTCGCCCAGGTCGGACTCGATGGCCTCGACGCCGTTGGCCTCCAGGAAGGCGTTGAGGTGCATCTCCTCGGAGACCATGCTCTTGCCCTTGACCAGGGTCTTCGCGCCCCGCGCCTGGAGCAGGCCCAGGATCAGCTCGTTGGCCTGCTCGCAGGTCTCGGCCCAGTGCACCTGGATGCCGTTCTTCGTGCAGCTGGCCTCCAGCTGCTCCAGCAGCTCCGGCAGGCGCAGGAGGCTGCGGGAGCGGATGGCGGTGCTGAGGTCGCGCAGCTCCTGCAGGTCCCGGGGGTCCGGGAACTGCGCCTGGCGCTTGCTGATGAGGCCGTCCATGGCGCGGCGGAAGTTGGCGCGGAGCTGGGGGTCCAGCAGGGCCGCGGCGGCGGACTCGCGGAAGAGGATCTCGCGCTCAGCGTGCATGGGTGCGCTCCCACAGGAACTCGGCGATGTGCTGGACGCGAAGCGGGCTCCGCTTGGCCTCCAGGGTGCCGTTCACGTTGAGGAGGCAGCCGCCATCCGTGGACAGCAGCACCGAGGCGCCCGTGGCTTCCGCGTCCGCCGCCTTGTCGCAGGACATGGCGCCCGAGATCTCGGGCTGGCGCACGGAGAAGGTTCCACCAAAGCCGCAGCACTCGTGCTCCCGGGCCAGGGGCGCCAGCTCCACCTGGGCCAGTTGGCCGAGCAGGGCCTGGGGCTGACCCTTCAGGCCCAGGTCTCGCACCGCGTGACAGGAGCTGTGCCAGGTCACCTTCACCGGCTCGCCGAGATCCTTGAGCTGCACCTGCAGCACGTCCACCAGGAACTGGGTGAGCTCGTAGACCCGGCCGCTGAAGGCCCGCACCTCTGCCTCGTCCGGCTGCCCGTGGAACAGCTCCGGGTAGTGGTTCTTCATCATCCCGGCGCAGCTGCCCGAGGGCAGGATCACCGGCAGGTCCCGGGGGAACAGGGCCACCTGGGCGCGGGCCACGTCCCGGGCCTCCTCCCAGTAGCCGCAGTTGAAGGCGGGCTGGCCGCAGCAGGTCTGCCCGTCCGGAAAGATCACCTTCACCCCGGCCTCGCGCAGCAGCTGGATGCCAGCCATGCCCGCGTCCGGGAAGAAGAGATCCACCAGACAGGTGCCGTAGAAATACACCTCTCGCACGCTGTGACTCCTCAGAAGCCCCTAGGGTCCTCTGAGAAGACTACTCGAAACGGTCCTCGAGGCGCTCGGCGGTGTGCTCGACCTGGATGGGCGAGCCGTCCTTGTCGAGGCCGCCACGGATCTGCATGACGCAGCCGGGGCAGTCCATGACGACCTTGTCGGCGCCAGTGTCCTTGATGTTCTTGAGCTTGCGCTCCAGGATCGGGGCCGAGATCTCGGGCAGCTTCAGGGAGTAGGAGCCCGCCATGCCGCAGCAGGTGTCGCACTCGTACATCTCGGCGATCTCGTGGCCAGCCTTCTGGAGCAGCTCGCGCGGCTCGTCCGTGGCCTTGAGGGTCCGCTTCAGGTGGCAGGAGTCGTGGTAGGTGATCTTGCCGAGGTGCTGGCCTTCCTTGAAGGTGAGCCGGCCCTCGTCCACCAGCTTCTTGACCAGGCTGGAGAAGTCGATGGTGCGGTCGGAGAGGCGCTGGGCCTCGCCCATGGCGTCAGTGATGCCCAGGGTCTTGAAGGTGTCGAGGAAGTCGTGCTTCAGCGCCACGGTGCAGGTGGGGCAGGCCGAGACCACGTAGGTGGCGTCGGTCTCCAGCAGGGCCTTGATGTTGTCCCGGGCGTTCTGGGCCGCCACCTCGTAGGCGCCGCTGTAGCGCGCCGGGGCGCCGCAGCAGGTCTGGTCCTCGGGGAAGACGACCTCGATGCCAGCCTTGTTGAGGATCTTGACCAGGGCCGTGCCGGTCTCGGGGTAGGCGAAGTCGATGAGGCAGCCGGCGTAGAAGACGACCTTCTCGGCCTGCTTGGGCTGGGCGATGGCCTTGACCTTGTCCCGGAAGGGCTCCGGGGCAATGGCGGGCAGGCTGCGGAAGTCGGTCATGTCCGACAGGAACAGGGGCAGGTGGCGGATGAAGCGGCCCTGCTTGAAGGGCTTCTGGGTCACCGCGGCCATGCGCAGCATGGAGTGGAACAGGCGCCGGTTGTTCACCACGCCGAAGATGGCCTTCATGGCCAGGGACTGGCCCTGCTCAACCACCAGGCGCCGCCGCAGCTCCAGGATGAGCCCGGGGATGTCGATCTTGCCGGGGCACACGGGGACGCAGCTGCCGCACTGGATGCAGAGGCCCTGGATGTCCTCGGACTTCTTCAGCTCATCGAACCAGGCCGTGAGGATGGTGCCGATGCCGCCGGTGTAGGTCTTGCCGAAGACGTGGCCGCCCACCAGCCGGAACACGGGACAGACGTTGAGGCACGTGGCGCACCGGATGCACTGGAGGGCCTCCTTGAACTTGGGGTCCTTCACCATGTCCGACCGGTGGTTGTCCATGAGGATGATGTGCAGGTCCTTGGGCGAGCCGTCGGTGTTGGGAACCTGGCCCGAGAGCATGGACACGTAGCTGGTGAGCAGCTGGCCCGTGGCGCTGCGGGGCAGGGCCGTGAGGATGGGGTCGATGTCGGCGACCTGGGCCACCAGCTTCTCGATGCCCACGATGGCCACGTGGATCCGGGGCAGGGTGGTCACCAGGCGGGCGTTGCCCTCATTGGTGATGATGACCAGGCTGCCGGTCTCGGCCACGGCGATGTTGGCGCCGGTGATGCCCATGTCGGCGGCGAGGAACTTCGGGCGCAGCTTGCCCCGGGCGAACTTCACCAGCTTGGGGATGTCCGGCGCCTGACCAGCTTCCACTTCCTGGCTGAAGACCTCGGCCACCTCCTCCTTGGTCATGTGGATGGCGGGCATCACCATGTGCGATGGGGTCTGGTGGGCCAGCTGGATGATCCACTCGCCCAGGTCTGTTTCATCCACCTGGATGCCCGCCTGCTCGAAGGCCTTGTTCAGGTGGATCTCCTCCGAGGCCATGGACTTGGACTTCACCACTGACTGGACGTTCTGGGCCTTGGCCAGGTCCAGGATGTAGCGCTTCACCTCGGCGGGGTCCGAGGTGCGGAAGACCTTGGCGCCCCGGCGCTCGGCGTTGGCCTTGAACTGCTCGGCCAGCTCCTCGAAGCGGGAGCAGGCGTTGCCCTTGACCTCGGCGATGCGGTCCCGCACGGCCTCGAAGTCGATGCCCTCGTAGGCCTTGGCGCGGCTGATGCGGTAGGCCTCGGAGAAGCGCCCCAGGGCCCCGGTCAGGTTGGGGTTGTGCAGCGCGGTCTCGATGGAGTCTTTGAACTCGGTGGTCATGCGGTCACCTTCTCGAATTCGTCCACCACCACCACGATCAGCCGCTCGGGTCCGTGGACGCCGATGGTGAGCACCCGCTCGATGTCCGCGGTGCGGCTGGGGCCGGTGATGAAGGCGATGTAGTTGATCTGCTCGGGCTGCAGGCGCTGGAGGACGCTGTTGAAGTCCGCCAGGATGCGCTCAGTGCCCAGCACCGCGAGGTGGATGGGGGGGAGGGTGGAGACCAGCCGCTTCTCCACTGCCGTGGCGTCCTGGACCAGGGTGCCCGTTGCGGCGATGGCCCAGTCCAGCTGGCTGATGCCCACCTTGGCGCAGGCGGAGGCTTCGCGGGTGACCTCGAAGCTGACCCCCGGCACCTGGCTGGACACGTGCGCCGAGCCGATGCCCTCCAGGAAGCTGCCCTCGACCCAGACGGCCCCGGAGCCGGGGGCCTCGGAGACGCCCACCTCCCGGAGGAAGCCCTCGATGAAGGCCAGCCCCTCGTGCCGGGTGGCGAACCGATGGACTTCCGCGCTCACGGCCGCGGCACGGGTCTGGAAGGCTTCAAAGGTGGTGGTCATGGGCTCTCCCCTAACGGGTGGCGGATTCCAGCAGGTACAGGAAGCTTCGGTAGACCTGGCCCGTGGAGCGGGTCAGACCCACCTCGCAGGTGCGGCTGCTGGCGAAGTAGCCGTCAAAGCTCTGGGACTGAACTTCCCGGGCCTCGTGCTTCGTGGCCGAGGCGGTCAGCTCCGGATGGGTGAAGCCACGGTCGCCCGCGAAGCCGCAGCACCCGGCATCCCGGGGCACCACCACCTTGTCGGCGCAGGCCTTGGCAACACCTTCCAGGGCGGGCAGCAGGTTCATCTTGGTGACGGAGCAGACCGGGTGCAGCACCACAGAGCCGATCTTGCGCTTCACCTCGAGCTTGGGCAGCAGCACCTCGTAGGCGAAGGCCGTGCTGTCGATGATCTTCAGCTTGTCGAACCGGGCCTGGTTCTCGGGCGTCAGGTAGGCCCGGCTGCTGAGGACCCCGTAGGTGCAGGGGCTGGTGTCCATGACCACGGGCAGCCGGCCGTTCTGGCTCCATTCCCAGAACTTCTCGATGGCGTGGTTGATGGTGTAGCGATGGGCTTCGTCGAAGCCCTTGGAGCTGAAGGGCACGCCGCAGCAGGTGCCTTCCACGTCGAAGGGGATGTGCACCGGGTGACCGGCGCGCTCGGCGACCTTGACCAGGGCTTCCACCAGGCTCAGGTCCTCGGGCTCCCCGGGCAGGTGGCCCATCATGCGGGAGATGCAGGCGGGGAAGTAGATGGCCGCCGCGCCCTCGAGGTTGGTGCTGGGCAGGGGGGCCTTGGCGGCCTTGGGCATCTCCGGGCTCCAGAGGTGCGAGGAGCCGAAGGACTTCATGACCCGGGTCAGGAAGGGCATGGCCCGGTCGCCGAAGAGGGACTGGACCGTGTGGCCCGCCCGCAGCGCCACCCGCATGACCGGCTCCACCGTGGCGAAGTTGCGGGCCACGGAGAGGGCGATCTTCTGGGCGCGGCGGCTGTGGCTGGCCCGGCGGAAGCGCTTGGTGAGCTGGCCCGTGTCAATGCTGACGGGGCAGGCGGTGGCGCAGAGGCCATCGGCGGCGCAGGTCTCCAGAGCCATGTAGGGGAAAGCCTCCTGCAGCGAGGCCAGCAGGGCCGGGTTCTCCTTGTTGCCCTCCAGGCGGGCGATCTCGCGGCGGACCACGATGCGCTGCCGGGGGGTCAGGGTGAGCTCGCGGCTGGGGCACTTGGGCTCGCAGTAGCCGCACTCGATGCACTTGTCGACTTCCTCCTCCACGCCGGGCATGGGCTTGAGGTCGGCCAGGTGGCAGTTGGGATCGGCGTTGAGGATGACGCCCGGATTGAGCAGGCGCCGAGGATCCACCAGGGTCTTGAGCTGCTCCATGACGGCCTTGGCCTCGGGGCCCCACTCGGCCTCCACGAAGGGCGCCATGTTGCGGCCCGTGCCGTGCTCGGCCTTGAGGGCGCCGTCATACTTCTTCACGACCAGCTCCACCACATCGTCGATGAACCGCGCGTAGCGGTCCACCTCGGCCTGGTTGTTGAAGGACTGGGTGATCACGAAGTGGAGGTTGCCGTCCTTGGCGTGGCCAAAGAGGATGGCTTCGTCGTAGCCGTGCTTGGCGAAGAGCTTCGTGAGGTCCACGGAGGCGTCCGCCAGGCTGGCGATGGGGAAGGCCACATCCTCGATGAGCACTGTGGTGCCGCGCTTGCGGACCGCGCCCACGGAGGGGAAGGTGCCCGAGCGGATCTTCCACATGAGGGCCTGCTCCACGGGATCATGGGTGAAGCGCGCAGGCTCCAGCAGGTCCAGGCTGGCGGCCGTGGAGACGGCCAGGCGCTCCAGCTCGGTGCGGACGGACTCGTCGGGGCCGTGGAACTCCACCAGCAGCGCCGCGGCGGCGGCGGGCAGGGTCTTGATGCTGGCGGGGCTGCCGGCCTGATTCTCCACGGAGCGCAGGGAGGCGCGGTCCAGCAGCTCCAGGGCCGCAGCGCCAGCGTCGCGCAGGGGGATGATGGCCGCGCAGGCCGCATGCAGGTCCGGGAACATCAGGAAGCCGGTGACCTTCACGGGCAGGTCGGGCACGGAGTTCAGCACGGCCTCGGCGATGAAGGCCAGGGTGCCTTCAGAGCCCACCAGCAGGTTCCGGAAGATGTCCACGGGCCGGTCGAAGTCGATGAAGGCGTTAAGTGAGTAGCCGGTGGTGTTCTTGGTCAGATACTTGGACCGGATGCGCTGGGCCAGGGCGGGGTTCCCCACCAGGTCCGCCTTCAGCTTGAGCAGGCCCTCGGCCAGGGCGGGCTCGGCGGCGCGGAAGCGCTCGTCGGCATCAGGCGCACCGGTGTCGATGACCGTGCCGGAGGGCAGTACGAAGGTGAGGGACTCCAGGGTGTGGTAGGCGTTCTGGGCGACGCCGCAGCACATGCCGCTGCTGTTGTTGGAGAGGATGCCGCCCACGGTGCAGGTGTTGATGGACGCGGGATCGGGGCCCATCTTGGCGCGGTAGCCCTTGAGGGCATGGTTCACGTGGGCGCCGATGACACCGGGCTGCACCTTGACCTTGGCGCCGCCCTCGAGGACCTTGATGCCCCGCCAGTTGCGGGCCACTTCCACCAGGATGCCATCCGAGACGGACTGCCCCGAGAGGCTGGTGCCCGCGGCGCGGAAGGTCATGGGGACCTGACGCTCGTGGCTCAGCCGGAACAGGGCCTGCACTTCCTCGATGCTGCCGGCGAAGGCCACGGCCTTGGGGATGAGCCGGTAGAAGCTGGCATCCGACGCGAAGGCGATGAGGTCCACGGGCCGGTCCAGGACGCGGTCCTGGCCCACGATGGCGGCGAGGGAATCCCGCAGGGAGGTGGTTGTTTCGGTGGTCATGGGAGGCATCCTGGCCCCAGGCTGGGGCAGAGAAAAAGTCCCGCCGACAGTGGTGACGTCGGCGGGACCCGGGTCGTGCTTCGGAATTCCGCCTTGCTTACTTCTTTGCGGGGGCGGGGGCGGGCAGGGCAGCCGGCGCCGCAGGAGCGGCCGGGGCGGTCACGACAGGAGCAGGCGCGGCGGCGACGGGCGCCGGCGGCGGGACGCTGGGCATCCAGCTGGCGGGGAGGACTCGCGCGTAGAGGAAGATGACCACGCCCACCATGGCGGCCAGCGCAATGCTGTGCCAGAACACGTAGCGGAGGATGGTGCCTTCCTCGCCCTGCTGGTTGGTGGCCACGGAGGCGACCACGAGGCTCTGGGCGTCGATCATCTTGCCCATGACGCCGCCGGTGGTGTTGGCTGCGGCGGTGAGGATGGGGTTGAGGCCCAGCTGCTCGGCGGTGATCTTCTGCAGACCGCCGAAGAGCACGTTCGAGGACGTGTCACTGCCCGTGAGGGCCACACCCAGCCAGCCCAGCATGGCGCTGAAGAAGGGGAAGAGCATGCCCGTGCTGGCGAAGGCCAGACCCATGGTGGCATCCATGCCAGCGGCCTTGGAGACGAAGCCCAGGGCCAGCATGGCAGCGATGGTAAGCAGGCTGATCTTCACGCGGTTGACGGTATTGCCAAAGACCTTGACCAGATCGAAGAAACCATAGCCGGCCAGCAAACCACTGCAGAGACCAGCCAGCAGAAGGCTGGTGCCGGTCAGGGACAGCCAGTTGAAGGTCCAGACGGCGGCTTCAGGGGAGGGCTTGGCGACCACGGGAGGGGTCTTGTAGACCATCTTATGGAGGCCTGGCATCTCAAAGGTTTTGACGGTGTACCCACTGAGGAAGTTGGGGGCGGTCTTCGTGCCACCGTTCAGGAAGGTCTTGACCTGGGGGGTGCCCCAGGCAAATACGAAGAGGGACAGGAACACCCAAGGCATCCAGGCCTTCAAGACCTTGCCGGTGGGCTGCTCGACCTTGGCGGCGTGCGCATCCTCACGCTCGTGCTCGTAGCGCCAGATGGTCTTGGGCTGCCAGACCTTCAGGAAGGCGACCAGGGAACCCATGGAGATGATGGCGCCAATGATGTCCACCAGCCAGGGGCCGTGGTAGTTGCTGACGGTGAACTGGGCAATGGCAAAGCTGCCACCGGCCACCAAGCAGGCGGGCCAGACTTCCATCATGGCCTTGCGACCGGCCATGGTCCAAATGATCCAGAAGGGGACGATCAAGGAAAAGATGGGCAGGATGCGGCCTGCGGCAGCGCTGAGCATCTCGAGGGGGAGGCCGGTCACGGCAGCCAGGGCGATGATCGGAGTGCCCAGGGCGCCGTAGGCGACGGGGGCCGTGTTGCCGATGAGGGCCAGGCCGGCGGCCTGGAGGGGACGGAAGCCGAGGCCGATGAGCATGGCCGCAGAGATCGCCACGGGCGTGCCGAAGCCGGCCGCACCCTCGATGAAGGCACCAAAGCTGAAGGCAATGAGGAGGGCCTGAATGCGTCGGTCTCCTGCCAAGCCTGCAATGGAGTGCTTGACCACCTCGAAGTCACCCGACTTCACGGTGATGTCGTAGATGAAGATGGCGTTCAGGACGATCCAGCCAATGGGGAGCAGGCCGAACAAGGCCCCGTGAACCGCCGCCATGCCCGCCATGCCCACAGGCATCTTGTAGACAAAGATGGCTACCAGTAGGGCGCCCAGGAGGCCCAAGAGGGCTGAGTAGTGGGCCTTGACGTGCTTGGCCAGCAGGCCCAGCAGCAGGTAGACCGGAATACCGGCCACCAGAGCCGAGAGGAAGATATTCCCCATGACTGGGGAATAGACTTGGGTCCAAGGGGTCATGAAGCCTCCGAAAAAAGGGGGGAAGGGGAACAAAATGAGTTGGAATGAGTAAAAGACCTCCGCGAAGATTACAATGGGTCTAGTGGTCAGACCACTATCCCGCCAGTGCAAACGATCACAGTTCCCTTTTCCAGGTCTTCCACCCCACCTCGAGAGTGAGCCATGGACCTTACGCCCATCCGCACGAAGCGCCTCTATGAGGAGATCGTCGAGCAGATCCGTCAGCTCATCTCCGATGGCAAGCTCAAGCCCGGGGATAAGCTGCTGGCGGAGAGGGAGCTGGCCGACCGCTTCCAGGTGAGCCGGGCCTCGGTTCGGGAAGCGATCCGGACCCTGGAGATGCTGGGGGTCATTGACATCCGTCCCGGCGAGGGCACCTTCATCCGCGAGACCGAGGCCGATGACATCATCCGCCCCCTGGCCATGTTCCTGGCCGTGGAGCGCAGCTCCGTCATCGACATGTTCGAGATGCGCCGGATCTTCGAGACGGCCACCGCCAGCCTGGCGGCCCAGCGGGCCACAGACCAGGAACTGGACGAGATCGAGTCCATACTCGAGAGCATGAAGGAGCGCCTCAACCTCCAGGACCCCGAAAAGGGCGAGGAGTTCGACGCGGCCTTTCACTTCGCTGTGGCCGAAGCCACGCACAACAACCTGCTGGCCAAGCTCTTCAAGACGGTATCGGGCGACTTCGCCAAGGCCAACTCTGCCGCCCGCCGCCGGCTCTA
>JAAXXS010000067.1 GCA_013334395.1 Holophagaceae bacterium
TGGATCCCTCGCGCCGCGCCATGCCCCAGCATCCGCGCCTGTGGTCCGACCACTCCGGCGGCGGGCTGGCCGCCTACCAGGCGCTGTCGGACGCCTTCGAGACCCGGCCCCTGGACACGGTCTACACCTATGAAGCGGCCCCCTCGGGGGTGGCCGAGGGGATCGCGCCGGGCAGCGCCATCCGCTACCTCGGGGCCTTCCAGCAGACCTACCTGGTGGCGGAGGTCACCGGGGTGGAGGGTCCCGAGCTCTGGATCATCGACCAGCACGTGGCCCACGAGCGGGTGCTCTTCGAGCGCCTCTTCCTGCGCCGCCACGCCCCGGCCATCCAGCCCCTGCTGCCCCCGCAGGTGGTGCAGCTGGGCCCCGAGGCCCTGGCCCGCCTGACCCCCTTCCTGGCCGAGCTGGAGGCCGCGGGCGTGGAGGCAGACCCCTTCGGCGCCGATGCCCTCGTGGTGCGCGGCCTGCCGGACTTCCTGGCGGAGCGGGACCCCCAGGCCCTGCTCGAGGACCTGCTGGCCCGCCTGGAGCAGGAGGGCCGGGTGGACCTGGACACCTTCCGCCGCGACCTCAACGCCGAGCTGGCCTGCCGCGCCGCCATCAAGAAGCACCACGCGCTGCCCCCGGATCTGGCCCTCCACCTCATCCAGGACCTTTTGGCCTGCGAGGTCCCCAACACCTGCCCCCACGGCCGGCCGATCCTCAAGAAGCTGACCCTGGCTGACCTGGAGAGGAGCTTCGGGCGCCGGGTGTGACCCCGGATCAAGCCTGGTCCGCGGTGTCCTGACCTCCCAGCCGCTCGGCGACGAGGTCCACGCCCAGCCGCTTCGCGGTGGCGTAGAGCGCGGGTCGGGCCAGGCCCAGGGCCTGGGCGGCTTCCGCGATGCGGTGGCCACAGGCCTGCAGCGTGTCCAGGAGGAGGCGGCGCTGGAAGGCCCGGGTGGCTTCGTCCCAGGTCCGCGTCGGCAGGAAGGGCGCGTCGAGCTCGGGGAAGTGCCGGGGCCTCAGGGTGCCGTCCTCGCAGCGCAGGATCGCCCGCTCCAGGCCGTAGAGGAGCTCGCGGACATTGCCTGGCCAGGGCCGCCGGGCCAGGGCCTGAGGCAGCCCGGGCAGCAGGGCCGGAACCGGCCGCCGGAGGGCCTGCGCGGCCCGGACCACCAGACGGGGCACCAGGAAGGGGAACTCGTGGCGGCGCTCCGCCAGGGCCGGCAGCCGCAGCACCGCGCCCTGGAGCCGGAACAGCAGGTCGCGGCGGAAGGCGCCGGTGGCGGCCCGTTCTTCCAGGGCCCGGTGGGTGGCGGCGGCGAAGCGCACATCCACCTTCACGGCGTGGTCCGATCCGACCCGGCGGACCTCGTGCTCCTGGAGCACCCGGAGCAGCAGGGACTGCAGCCGCGGTGACAGGTCCGCCACCTCGTCCAGGAAGAGCGTGCCGCCCCGGGCGGTCTCGATGGCCCCGCGCCGTTCCCGGTCGGCGCCGGTGAAGGCGCCTTTCACGTGCCCGAACAGCTCGGACTCCAGCAGGCCTTCAGCGAACGCCGAGCAGTTCACGGCCACCAAGGAGCCGGTCCGGCCCGAGCGCCGGTGCAGCTCCCTGGCGGCCAGCTCCTTGCCGCTGCCCGTGGGGCCCAGGATCAGGACCGGCAGCTCCGAGGCGGCCACGCGGTCCAGCTCCCGGAGGACCGAGGCCATGGGCTCGCTGCCATCCGTGAGCAGCAGGCCGCCCTCAACCTCGGCTTCGACCGGCCGCCGGGCCCGGAGCTGGGCCAGCCAGGGCGCGAGCAGCTGGGGTTCCAGGGGTGCCGCGGCGGCGCCCTCCAGGCTCTGGGCCAGCAGCACCGCGCCCACGGGGCAGCCCTCCCAGGTGAGCGGGTGACCGCGCCAGGCCCAGGCACCGTGCGCGAAGGGGGCCAGGGCACTGCCCTGGGCCAGGCGGCCCAGGGCGCCCTCCGGCGGGGCCTCCCCCGAGCCGAGGGTCTGCAACTGGCCAGCCTCTTCCCAGGCGATCCAGGTGGGTGCCGGGCGCTGGGCCAGCCACGCCTGGAGCAGCGCCAGGGGTGCTGGTGGGGTGGCCTCGGCCACCGGCGGCCACAGGTCCGCGAGCCGCCGCTGGTGCCGGGTCGAGGCGGCCCGGTCGGCGATGGCCTGGAGGTCGAGCAGGGCCCTGGCTCCGCGCTGGGCCGGCACCCGCTCCAGCACCTGGAGCCCCAGCTCCAGGCGCATGATCTGGGTGGGACAGGCCCGCCAGGCGGACCAGAAGGCCTCGGGATCCCCGCAGCCCCGGAAGAGCCGGTGGGCCTCCCAGCTGAGCCGCGTCTCGGGATCGACCCCGGGGGGTGGCGGTTCCGTCAGCGATCCCAGGGCGGCCGCGAGGAACTGGGTGTAGGGGTGGTCGCCGGCCTGGTCCAGCCCCTCCCGCACGAGATCCCAGCGCTCCTGGTCGGCGCCATGGCTGGCCAGGAGCCCCCAGCCTTCCGCGCACTCGGGATGGGCCTCCACCAGGGCCCGGATCCGCGCCAGGGCCACCGGGGGCTCCAGCTGCACCTCGGCCAGCTGCGCGGTCTCCAGGGCCTGCCACAGCTTCGGGAGGGGGCCGCGCTGCTGGGCCCAGCGGCCGTGGGCGGGCAGGTCCCCCCACTGGAGCGCGGTGACCGCGGCGTTGGAGGCGGCGCGCTCGGCCCAGGCGCTGGCTCCCAGACGGACGAAGTGGGCGTGGGCCAGGGTGAAGGCCCGCAGGGCCGGCTCGGGTTCAAATGCCCGCAGGGCGAGCTGACCCTTGGCCATCCAGTGGAAGGGATCCCCACAGGGATGGGCGCAGGCGTCCCAGGCCGGGTAGCCGGGCTCCGGGGCAGGTGGCAGGCCGCCCCAGCGCACGCGCAGGCGGTCCCAGGTCGGGTGCCCGGTCGGGGCTGGCGGCGCGGGTCGGTGCCCGGCCTCCTGGAGGTCCGCCGCCAGGGCTGCCGACCACCCGACGGGGGGGTCGGCGGGGAGCCGCAGGTGCAGCACCTCCGCCAGGGCGGGCTCGGGCGCTGCCCCCGCGCCCAGGTTGCGGGGCACCAGGGGCTCCAGGCCCCGGGGCGAGGCGCCGGGCGCCCGGGCCCAGGCCCGGAGCTCCGGCGCCAGCATCCAGGCCCCCTCAGGCAGCTCCCGGAGCCAGGGGCAAGCCCGGAAGGGGCGCAGCTCCTCCGGCAGCGGGGCCAGGACCAGGGGCTCCGCGTGGCGCTGGAGGGCGGGCCAGGGGAGGTCGGGTCTCAGGGGCCCTTCCGGCAGCAGGCGACCTTCGGCGTCCTGGTGTCCGAGGAGCTCCTCCCACCAGCCCGAAGGCAGGGTCTGGCACGCCGGGGGAAGCAGATCCAGGAAGGGCGGCAGCTGCAGGGCGCCCCGGTCGTCGATGGCGCCGAGCACCGCCACCCAGCGCAGCCGCCGGGGCAGGTCCAGCAGCACAGAACCCGCCGCCATCCAGGGGGTGCCATCTCCGCCCAGGAGGGCCTCCCAGGCCCAGGCCAGCAGCTCGTCCTCCCGGGCGCCGCGCCGGGCTGCGGCCACCTCGGGGCTGCCGTGTCGCAGGCGGGCCACCCAGCGCGGATCCGGCCGGGGGTCGAACCGGGTGGGCGGCCGGGTGACCCGGGGTCCGAAGGGGCGAAGGGCCTCCTGCTCCAGGCGGGGCCAGCGTCCCTCCCGGCCGCCCAGGAGCCAGGCCTGGCTGATGGCCGCCAGGGCCCAGGCCGGATCCCCCCAGCGGCGGCCGCGATCGAGCCCCCAGGGCGCCTTCCAGTCACCCAGCCAGGGGGCTCTCAGCACCCGAGCATGCCTTGCCAGACCTCCCAGAAGTCGGGGAAGGTCTTGGCGACACAGTGGGGGTCCTCCAGCTCGCCGCCCCAGCGGAGGGCGCCCACGGCCGCGGCGAAGGCCATGCGGTGGTCGTTCCGGGGATTGAAGGGCGCCCGGGGGCCTGCGGGCGTTCCCGGAGTGACGCGCAGGGTGTGGTCCCCGAGGACCTCGGCCTGGCCGCCCAGCCAGCGGACCAGCTCCGCCGAGGCGTCCAGGCGGTCGCATTCCTTCAGCGGCAACGTGTGCAGCCCGCGCAGCTCCGAGGGACCGGGGGCCAGGGCGGCCAGGGCTGCCAGCACGGGACCGAGGTCCGGGCACTCGGTCAGGTCCGCGTCCAGCCCGCGCTGCAGGCGGCCGGAGACCTCCAGGCACTGGGCTTCCACCCAGGCGGTCCGGCAGCCGGCGGCGGCCAGGATGTCGGCCATGGCGCGATCCCCCTGGGCATCGCCGCGATCCAGCGGGCCCGCCCGCAGGCTGCGGCCCGTGACGGCGGCGGCGGCGAGGAAGGCGGCCGCGCCGCTCCAGTCCCCGGGCAGCTCCAGGTCCTGGGACGCGAGGCTGCCGCCGGGGAGGTGCCAGCGGCCGGGTTCGAGTACGGCCGCGCAGCCGAAGCGCCGGAGCCACTGGGTGGTCAGGTCCAGGTAGCTGGAGCTGGCCACGGAGGTCCAGGTGAGGGTGCTGTCCTCCGGCAGGGCGGCGGCGGCCAGGGCCAGCCCCGACAGGAACTGGCTGCTGAGCCGGGCATCGACCAGGAGCTCCAGCCGCCGGGGCGGCTCCGGGGCGGGCTGGAGCCAGGCGCCGGAGGCATCGGGCAGCCAGGTCGCGCCCAGGGACTGGAGGGGACCCAAAAGCGGGCCCAAGGGCCGCTCGAACAGGCGGGCGTCACCCTCCAGTCGCAGGGGCCCCTCCGCCGTCAGGGCCAGCCAGGGCAGCAGGAAGCGCAGGGTGGTGCCCGAGGCGCCCAGCCAGAGGGGGCTCTCGGTGGTGGGCCGCGCGCCTCCGACCAGCCGCCAGCCGCTGGCGCCCTCCTCCAGCGGGAAGCCCAGACCCCGCAGGGCCTGACGCATCCAGCGGGTGTCCTCGGCCTCCAGGCCGCCCCGCAGGATGCTCATACCTGGGGCGATGGCGGCGAGCAGCAGGGCCCGGTTGGTGACGGACTTGGAGCCGGGCACCCGCACGGGATGCAGGGCTTCGCCGGGACCGAGCCGGGTGTCGTCGGGCAGTGACATAGGCATGGGGGCAGGTTGCCGCGAGGCGCCCCCGGGCGCAAGCGCTAAGAGCAGGGTCGAGATTTCCTGGACTTGTCCTAGGAGATGTTCTCGAAGATGGGCTTGGTGATGCGCTTGTCGGTCGCCAGGGTGTACTTGTAGACGCCGTAGAAGTCGATGACGCGCTTGTAGCGGAGGGTGATGGTGCAGGTGCCGGCCTCACCGCTGCTGACCTTGGTGGCCCGGATGGCGTTCTTGTCCGCCAGGGCCTCCACCACGCCAAGCTCCCGGGCCTTGTCCTTGACCTCCCGCTCCACGGTCTCCGTGGGCTTGCGGCTGGCGCCGCTGGCGATGAAGTCGCAGGCGTCGATCAGCTCGCTGTTGCCGTAGTAGATCGGGACGGCCTTGGCGGCAGCCGCGCCCAGCACGCCGAGCACGAGCAGGGACACCAGGCAGCCGAGCTTGCCTTCACCGCGCTGACCACTCATGGAAACCTCCAAATCATCTCAGATCTTCGAGTGCCTGCCGGGCGAGGGGTGCGACCAGGGGGCCATCGGGACCGAGAAGGGTTGCCTGAGGATACTTCAGTGCCTGGCGGAATGCCTGTGCAGCTTCCGTCTGGTAGGCCGCACCCAGGTGGATAAAACAGAGGCCCGTGTGGTAGTCAATGGTGCCCTGGCTGACGCCGCGCACCGTGGTGAGCCGCGCGTCGCGAAGCAGCTCGATGGCCTTGTCGTAGCGGCGGAACTGCATCAGGGCCAAGGCCATGTTGAGTTTGATCAGGTTGGCCTCATCCCCCTTGGCGCCGGCGTACTGCAGGCGCAGGTGGCTGAGCACGGCGGGATAGCACAGGTCGGGGGAGCCCAGGGTCAGCTCCACGGCTTCCTGGAGCAGGGGCAGCGTCAGGGCGTTGCCCCCCTGGCCGAGGGAGAGGGACCCCTTGGCCACGCCCAGTTGCTGCCGGAGGGCCTCGGTGGAGGGCAGGGGCATTCCTTCGAGCTGGAGCAGGGGCTGACTCGTCTGGATTCCGGCTTTGAGGGCCGCCTCGGAGGCCGCGAGCACCCAGGGCCCGGGTTCTCCGGGCACATCGAGGAGCGTGAGACCGAGGCCGGGCTCGGAGAGGCGAGGCAGGGTGTTGAGGCGGGTCGCGAGGGTCCCGAGAGGGTCCTGTTCCAGGGGCTTAACCTGCAGGTGTTCCTCTTCGCCGTCGAGGGTGGCGAGGACCAGTTCCACGCGGTGGATGACCGGATCCGGGACCGGCGTGGCGATCAGGATCAGCTCCGCCTCGCGGGAGGCCTTGAGGCGGGCGAGGGCCTCCCGAGGGGCCTCCCCGGTCCGGGCAGGCAGGAAGGCTAGCTGCTGCAGGCGGTCCCCCAGGGAATCCAGCAGGGCCTGGAACCGGGCGCGGCCGGTGAAGTCTCCGGCTTCCAGTCCCGCGAAGGCGAGCCGGGGCTTCGGCCGGGCTTCAAGGTCCAGGGCCTTGCCGTCCTCCAGGGTGACGCGCTGGGAGAAGCCGCCCCCCGGGAAGCGCACCAGCAGGTCGTAGGGCCCGGAGCAGACCAGAGCCTTCACCACCGGCAGGAGCCCAAGGCTCTGACCCGAGAGGAAGAGCTCGCCTCCGGGCCAGGCGGAGGCCACGGACAGCGCGCCCTTGGAGGCTTCCATGCGGATGGGTTCGAGGGTGTGGTCGGCCGGGGGCGTCGCCAGGTCTTCGCCCAGCTCCAGGACGCGCGAACGGAAGCAGGGCGCGCGCAGCTCCAGGCGGTGCTTCCCGGCGGGGAGCTCAGGGATGACGAAGGCGGCCGAGAGCTCCTCGGGCCGCAGGCCCAGGGGGGTCGCCAGCGCCGCGGCCTCGGGTCCGGCCTTGCCGGTGGCGTAGCCGAGGCTCTTCCCATCCAGGAGGACCTCCATGTCGCTGGGCTGGACGTAGAAGGTGAGCGTAGAAGCGACGCGCGCCAGCTTGAACTCGGCGGTCTTCACGTCCTTGGGGCCGAGCTCCACCGTGACCTCGGCGGGGGTATGCCCCGGCCGCGCGTAGGCCAGCTTGTGGGTGCCGAAGGGCAGGTACTTCCGGGCCTGGGCGGGCACGGCCTTGCCGTCCACCACCAGGCGGCCGCCCTCGGGCGCGAGGCTGAGCTTGACCAGCGCATACTTCTCGCCTTTTAGGCGGTCGAACTGGGCGGCGAGGCGCTGGGACGTGAGTGCGCGGTCCACATCGAAGTCGGGATTGAGGTCGATGAGGGCCTGGAGGCGCACGTGGGCGCGGGTCTTGTGCTGGGGGCTCCGGTCATCCAGGACCGCAAGCCAGTTGTAGGCCTCGCAGAGCATCTGGATGCCCTCGGGTTCCAGCGCGATGCCCTTGGGCGCGAGCGCGGCCACGACGCTGTCGAAGCGCTGGGTGGCGCCTTCCCGGTCGCCCTGGGTGGCCCACAGGGACTTGGCCTGAAGGAAGGCGTCCTTCACGGCGGCATCCTGCCCGAGGAGGACGCCGCAGAGCAGGGGCAGGAGTAGGAGGTGGCGGAGGCGCATGTCAGTTCAACCGGATCAGCAGGTCGTTGCGGCGGTCGCAGAGGATCAGGCCGCCGGAGTGATCCAGGGCCAGGGAGGTGATGCGGCCGGTGATGCCGAGGGCCTTGAAGGTCGCCTGCCGGAGCACGGCACCATCCGGACCGTAGATGACGACCCCTTCGCCGAACTCGCCCCCGTCCACCAGGGCCGCCACCTGCCCCGCGCCGTCGGAGGCCAGGGCGGTCACGGTCCGGAAGGCCGCCGGCAGGTCCTTGCCGTAGGGGACGATGGTGCGGGGCTGTCCGTCGATATCCAGGAAGAGCAGCTTCCGGTCCGCATCCGCAGCGATGACGACCCCGCCGGTGGAGAGGGGGGCTAGGGCCGAGGCGGTGGGCGAGGCCACGGTGCGCGCGGGTCCCTCCAGGGGGAAGAGGGTCAGGGCCGGGGTCTTGGCATCGGCCACCCAGAGGGTGCCCCAGCGGTCCAGGGCGGCACCGGAGATGGCTCCCAGCTGGCCGAGGGGCAGGGCCGTGGAGGAGTCTTCCCTCAGCAGGCCCGCCTTGGTCAGGAGCAGGAGGGAGCCGGTGGGGGCCGCGACCAGCGCCCGGGTGCCGGGTGCGGCGGGACCCTGCGGGGTCAGCTCCGCCCCATGGAGGTGGAAGGCGCGGTCGAGGTCGTTCTGGAACAGGAGCAGGTCGCCATCCGGGGCCATGGCCAGGAGGATGGGGGTCTTCAGCCACTTGGTCCGGCCGGCCGGCCAGGGGCCTTCATTCTTGAGCGGGGGCTTCTGCAGGCGCTGCTTCACGAGCAGGGCGGTGCGCCACTCGGCTTCCCGGGCCTCGGGGCTCTGGGGAGCCCTGTTCCGCAGCCGCTGGAGCAGGCGCAGACAGCCCGGCAGATCGCCCAGGGTGTCCAGGACCTTGGCGGCCTCAAGCATGGCCGGGGCCGCTGCCGTGGCTTCCTCGCGGAGCCGGAAGGCTTCGATGAAGAACGGGAGGGCCCGGCCTGGCTGACCCTGGTCGCGCCAGGCGCGCCCCAGCTGGAGGCGGGCCTCGGCACAGGCGGCGGAGTCGGGGAAGAAGTCCAGGACCCGGTTGAACTCGGCCATGGCGTCCTTGAGGTCCGCGGGCCGCCGGGCCTGCCGGGCCAGCAGGACACCTCGGAGCAGCAGGCCCTCGGCGGCCTCGGGCGACTTGATGAACTCGCTCCGCAGGCGATCCAGGTAGGGCATCGCCGCATCAGGCTTCTGCTCGATCTCCACCTGGTGACGGGCGAGCCGCAGCAGGGCCTGAGGCGCGAAGGCGCTGCCGGGGGCGGCCTGCAGCAGCTGGGTCCAGGTCTCCAGGGCCTCCTTGTAGGCCTTGTCCGAGTAGGCCCGGTCGCCGCTGCGGTAGAGGCGCTCCGCCAGTCCTGCATCCGGAGCGGGAGCCTGGGCCAGGACCGGCATGACGCAAATCAGCGCGGCCGGAAGTCGGAGCCATGGGGAGAGGGCAGGCATGGGGGCCTCGGATCTAAAAAAAAGCATAGCCGCCCGGGCTCCGGTCAGGGTTCCAGTGCTTTCAGGAGGGCCTCGGGTGCGTAGGGCTTGTAGAGCACGCCCATGAGCCAGGGGTCCGTGGTGCTGGCGTCCCGGGCCGCCGTGGAGAGCAGCACCTGGCGGCAGCGGTGGGTCTCGCACTGCATCTTCAGCCAGGGGCGCAGGTCGCCCATGGCGTCCATCTGCTCGGAGATCAGCAGGTCCACTGGACGCTCTGCAAGGAGGGATGCGGCTTCGGCGCGGGTGCCGGCGTCGCGGACCTCCCAGGTCTGGCCCAGGGCGGCCAGCAGGCGCTTCCGGAAGAAGGAGCTGGGCTCCAGCAGCAGGATGCTGTGGATGGGGGCCCGCCGGGAGATCTCCTCCTCGGTGAGGCCCAGGGCCAGGAGCGATTCCTTGGCCGCGCTGCGCAGCCCCAGGCCCGTGGCGCCCTTGAAGACCTCCTTCAGGGGCTCGGCCAGCTCCAGGTGCCGGGTGAGGGCGCCGATCTCGCAGAGGCGCGCCTGCTCCCGCCAGTCCAGATCCTTCCGCTGGAGCTCCTTCAGGACGAAGGCCGCAAGCTCGCTGGAGAGCTCGGCCCGCATGATGAACTCCGGATCCTGCAGGGCGTCCCGGAGGGTGAGCAGCGCGGCGGCCCGGGTGGGGCCCGGGGCGGGCAGCGCCAGGACCAGGGCCCGCACCTTCTCTTCCTTGCCGGCGATGTGCCCCAGGCTGGCGCTGCGGCGCGCCAGCTCCTTCACCACCGCCGAGACCCGGTCGTTGGTCTCCCGGTCCCAGCCCCCCTTGGTCCGGAGGTCGAAGAGGAAGTCCGAGAACAGGTCCTTAAGCCTGGAATAGAGCTCCTGGTCGAAGCAGTAGAGGTGCTGGGTCGCCAGGATGGCCCGCAGCCGCTGCCCTTCGCCCTCGCGCTCGTCGCAGCAGCGGGTGATGAGCTGCTCCAGCGCCGGCAGGGCGCTCTGGGGCAGGGGTCGCTCGAAGCCCGGGAAGGCCGCCAGCAGGCCCTCCGTGGCCACGATGAGGACCTGTGGCAGCTTGAGGTGGACGGACTTCTCCAGCAGGCCCAGGCCGGCTTCGGGGGTAGCCAGCGCCGCCAGGGCTTCCACCAGCGCCTCCTGCAGGCGGGCGGGCTTGCCATCGTGCAGCAGGTCCAGGAGGACCGGGGCCGAACTGGCGCAGCGGATGGCGCCGAGGGCCTCTACCGCCTCCAGCAGGAGGTCATCCCGGACGTCGGTCTTGAGGTAGGCCGTCAGCGGCTCGGCTGCAGCCTTGGTGCCGTTTTCCGTGAAGATCCGCAGCGCCATCCGGACCTGCTCCGGCTGCCCGGACTCGAAGAGGCTCATGACCGTCGGGAAGCTGGAGGGCAGCTTGCCGAAGTGGTGCATGGCCCGCTGTCCGACCTCGACGATGCTGTCCTGCATGGCCCGCAGGAAGAAGGGCACCAGGGCGTCGTCCTCCCGGGCGCCGAGGATGTCCAGGCAGGCGGTGCGGCGCTTGGAATCCGGAACCTGGAGGATGCGATCCAGCCCGGCCTCGTCCTGGGCCGGCACCAGACGGCAGAAGGCGTGGTCCAGGCCCGCGCAACCCGGCACCTGGTCGAAGGCCTCCTGGAGGACCGGGACCACCCGGGCCGCGGGCAGCTCGCCGCCGGTGACCTTGCGGGTCAGGCACTCGCTGACCAGGTCCAGGGTCGTGAGCAGGGAGAGGCTCTGCTTGGCGGCCATGTCCTGGGCCTCGGTCACCATGGCGCTGAACCGGGCGACCTTGCCTTCCAGGAGGATGGTCAGGGCCTCGGTGATGAAGTGCTCGTAGGGTCCCTGCATCTGGGTCCGCAGCTGCTCCAGGGGAAGCAGGGGGTCCCCGGCCTCCCCGGCTTCCAGGGCGACCTGGAGGGCCCGCAGGGCCTCGTTCTCCCGGCCCTCCAGGCGCAGGGTCAGGGCCTTCGCCAGCTCGGCCCGGGCCGTGGTGCGAGCCCCGGTCTGCAGGCGGTGGGTCAGCTTTTCCAGAGCCTCGAGGTCCTGGAGGGTCTGGACGCTCTCCCGGAAGAGCTGGAGCAGCGCCGGGCCGGACAGCTCTCCCGGCAGCTCGGCCACGGCCCGCAGCAGCAGGCGGAAGGCCAGGGGGTCGGCGCTGGCGATGGCCTCCCAGAGGGCCGGGAAGGCCTCCGGCCCGGCCACGGCCGCCAGGCCCCGGGCGCCCTGGTGGGCCAGCCTGACGTTTCCCTCTCCCTCCAGTAAGCGCCCGAGATAGAACGATAAAGGCTGGTTTTCGGCCGTGCCCAGCTCCCGGCGCAGGATGAGCTGCCGGTCCGGGTCGGTGCGCAGGGCCGCGAGCTTCTGCAGGGCCTCCCGGGCCGAGCGGATCTCCAGTCGGCCCAGGGCGGCGCAGCCTTCATCGAAGACCCCGAGGTCCTGCTCCTGCTGGAGCACCTGGAAGATCCAGGGCACCCACTCGGGCCAGTCGAACTTGGCCGTGAGCCCCAGGATGAACCGCTTCATGGCGATGCTGGCCGAGGCCTTGGTCAGGCGGTCCCCGAGCTCGGGCAGGGTGAACTGGCGGAGCTGGCCCATCAGCTGATGGATGCGGACCTGGGAGGTGGCATCGTCCTCGAAGTGGTTGCCGAGACAGGCCCTGAACTCGTCCAGGGGCGTCACGGGGACATAGCGAAGCGGGGCAGCCATGTCCTTCCCATCGGCCCGGGCCACTCCCGGGTCAAGATCCAACATGAAAGTGATAGCGTTTCTCCATGCGCGCCCTGTTCCCCGCCCTCCTGACCTTCTCTCTCCTGGCCCAGCCCCCGGCCTTCCTGGAGCACCTGGAGCCTGCGGCCCGGGAGGAGGCCCGGGACATCATCCAGCGGGCGGACTTCGTCTTTGACACGAAGACCCAGCCCAAGCACGTGCGGATGGGCACCATGGAGAAGCTCTTCGACCACCCGCGGCTGGGGGCGGCCATGTGGCGGCACTGCCAGTTCGTGCCGGCCTTCTATGCCTTCACCCACCCAGACGGCGCCTGGAGCATCAACGACACCCGGGGCCTCTCGGGCAGCCTGCGCCTCGTCTACCAGCGGCCCGGCCACCGGGTCTATCTGGTGGTGGGCCGGGCCGAGCGGGGTCGGCTCAAGACCCCCTTCGCCGTGGGGGCTCGGATGCTGACCTCCTACAAATACTGGGAGGGGAAGAACGGCTTCGAGACCCACCTGGAGACCTGGACCGCCCTGGACTCCGCCATCCTGGGCCTGGTCTCCCGCCCCTTCCGGGGCTACATCAAGGGCCGCCAGGATGAGTTCATCGCCTACATCAACGGCAACGTGGCCACCTTCGGCGAGTTCGCCGAGCTGAGCCCCCAGGACTTCTACGGCCCCCTCAAGCGGGACGGGGACCCGGTGGCCCTCCGGGACTTCGAGGCGCTCTTCCTCCGGAAGTGAGGGCCGCGCCCGCCCGGGGGGGGCAGCGGGCTTTGCCATGGGCACCCATCGCGGTCATGCTTTGGGCACGCAGCACCGGAGTCCCGCCATGTTCCAGCAAATCCTGGACAAGCTCATCGAACGCGTGCCTGAGTCCCTGGCCGCGACCTTCAACGACCGGGACGGCGATCCCGTGTGCGCCCGCACCATCCAGGTCTCCAACGAGGGCCTCCAGCTCCTGGGGGCCTATCAGCATGTGGTGAAGCGGCACCTCCAGGAGGCCGTGGAGGAGTTCGACCGCGGCGAGGTCAAGCAGGTCGCCTTCGCCACCGATCAGCACTGGATTCTCATGATGGGTGCCATGGAGCACTGCACCCTGGTGATGGTGATGCAGCGGGATGGCCTGTTGGGCCGCGCCCGCTTCTACATGGAGCAGGCCGTCGAGGCCCTCAATAAAGAACTCTAGGAGCTCCAAATGGAACGTCTCATGGGCCTGGCCGGAATGGTGGCCTTCATCGCCTTTGCCTACGCGCTTTCGCACAACCGCAAGGCCATCCACTGGCGGACCATCGTCTGGGGCCTGGGCCTGCAGTGGATCTTCGCCCTGGTCGTCCTCAAGGGCGATGCCCTGGCCAGCCTGCTGTCCTTCCTCCCCTTCCCCCGGGGGACGGGCTGGGTGGTGCTGGGGCTCATGTTCGCGCCCATGCTGCTGCGCCGCTATGCGTCCTATGAGAACAAGAAGCTCAACTGGGGGTTGTTCGGCCTCATCGTCGTGGGCCTCCTCCGGGGCAACCTGGTGGGCTCGACCTTCGACAAGATGCGCATCGTGGTGGAACACCTCATGGCCTACGCCCATGAGGGGGCCAGCTTCGTCTTCGGGTCCCTGTCCGACGGCCCCGGCAGCAAGGTGGGCATGGTCTTCGCCTTCGCGGTGCTGCCGACCATCATCTTCGTGGCCTCCATCTTCGCGGTGCTCTACTACCTAGGCGTGATGCAGTGGGTGGTCACCGCCGCCGCCCGGGCCATGGGCCGCTTCCTGAAGGTCTCCGGCGCCGAGAGCGTCAGCGTGGCCGCCAGCATCCTCATGGGTCAGACCGAGGCGCCCCTCACCATCCGGCCCTTCCTGGCCCGCATGACCCGCAGCGAGCTCATGCTGATCATGACGGCAGGCATGGCCCACGTGTC
>JAAXXS010000068.1:0-4006 GCA_013334395.1 Holophagaceae bacterium
CTCGTAGACGCGCCCGCCGCCGTAGGCGCGGCCCATGGCGAAGACCCGGTCCACCCAGCCCTTGAGGATGGCGGGCACGCTGAACCACCACAGGGGGAACTGCCAGATCATCAGGTCCGCGGCCTCCACCTTGGCAATCTCCGCCTCCAGCTCCGGCGCGAAGCCGTGGGTCTCGGTGGCGTGCAGCTCCTCGGCCTGCAGCTTCAGGAAGGCAGGATCCTGCACCGTGGTGAAGTTGGACCGGTCCGAGACGGGGTTGAAGCCCAGGCGGTGCAGGTCGCTGGTGACGACGGTGTGGCCCGCCGCCCGCAGCGTGGCGATGGCGATCTCGAACAGCGCGCCGTTGAAGCTCTGGAGTTCCGGGTGGGCAAGGACGATCAGCACGTTCATGGCGGCTCCCGGTGTGAGGCTTCTAGAGAAGGGCAGGGCGCCTCAGGAAAATCTTAGACTGATCCCGAATGAGACGAACCTGACGCGACGGTCCCGGATGATCGCCAGGATGTTGTTCACGTCATCAAGCTTGCCCTGGGTGACATCCACCACCGGTGAGAGGTGCAGGCGCTTGGTGAGGGGGAACTCATACCCGGCACCAAGGAACCAGCCGCGGCCCCTGCCGTCGAAGGCCATGGGGTGGTTGTTGGTGTAGCGAAGGGAACCGAGGCCGCCCCGCAAGAAGAGCCCTTGCCCGGGGAAGGGAACCACCCGCACGGCGGCAGCGAGCAGGGAGATGCTCTCGCCTTTGGCGGGATCGTTCAGGTTCGAGGCTTCCAGAGAGCATCCGCTCAGACGTAACGCCAAAGAGACTCTGGAGGTGAAGGCATAGCCGCCCTCCAGCCCCAGAGCGACCCCGCTCTTGGTGTGGGAGAGCACGCTCGAGTCGTAGCTGGCCGAACCACCGCCTAGCTCTCCTGCCAACCAGAAGCCTTCTTGAGCGGGTGTCTGGGCCCGACAGGTGGAAAGGGCTGTGAATGCCAACAGAGATCCAAGGAGCACACGGGTCGCCTGACGCACAAGAGCCTCCGCAGAAGACTATGAATGGGTCGAGCTACTGGATTGGATTGCCCAAAAAATGCAATCAGCATCCATGGTTTAAATATACCTTTTCCGTCAATCTCGCGAACCTACCCCAGCCGCTCGACGGCTTCGTCGGTGCCTTTGGCGTGCAGGGCGCCGAGCTTCAGATCCAGCAGGTGGCTCAGCTTCACGTTGCCCAGGGCGCCGAGCATGGAGGCCTTGAGCTGGGGGATGCTGCCTTCCATGGAGGCAATGAGCTCCTTCACCTGCTTGCGGCGGCTCTCCAGGCTGGAGCAGCCACAGAGGGGGCAGCCGCAGGGCACGATGGGGAAGCCGCGCAGCCAGGCGTAGCGCTGCAGGTCTTTCTCCTCGCAGGTGCCCAGGGGGCGGATGACTGTGTTGGCGCCGTCGTCGCTCAGCAGGCGCAGGGGCATGGTGCTGAGGCGGCCTTCGAAGAACAGGTTGATGAGCAGGGTCTCGATGAGGTCGTCCAGGTGGTGGCCCAGGGCGATCTTGCTGAAGCCGCGCTGCTTGGCGAAGGAATAGAGCACGCCGCGCCGCAGCCGCGAGCAGATGATGCAGGGCAGCTCCTCGGGCTTGGTGCGCACCATCTTGTCGATGGGGGCGGGGATGACATGGTGCGGGACGCCCAGGCGCTCGCAGACCTCGGCAATGGGATCGGGATTGAACTGGGGGAAGCCGGGGTCCACGGTGACGGCGTCCACCGAGAAGGTGACGGGCGCGCGCTTCCGCAGCCGCTCCAGCAGGTCCAGCAGGGCCCAGCTGTCCTTGCCGCCGCTGACGGCCACCAGGATGCGGTCCCCATCGGCGATGAGGTCATAGGCGCCGTTGGTCGCCCCCAGGCGCCGGGCCAGCTTCCGCTCCAGGCGGGGCAGGTCCGCGAGATCAGCCTCTGAGGGCGGATGGGCCAGGCTGGGTAGGGCGCAGGGGTTGCTCACAGCACGCCGCAGGCCTTGCGTTCCCCTCGCACGAACTGGCCCTGGACGTCCTGCACGTATTCCGGGCAGGTGCAGTCGGGGCAGGTGTTGCTGGAGGTCTCAGAGCAAAGGTCCGCGAAGGTGACCTTCTCCATGAAGGCCGAGATGTGGTCCGAGAGGCGGTTCCAGAGCATCTGGCTCATGCGCTCGTCGGACTTCAGCACCTGGTTCGCGGCCTTGGGATCTTCCTTGGCAGCGGCGTAGAAGCTGCTGTCCGTCAAGCGCAGCACCTCGCCCACGCTCACCTGGTTGCAGGGCCGCGTCAGGATGTAGCCGCCCTTGGGGCCGCGGACACTGGCGACCACGCCGGCCTTCTTGAGCTTGTTGAAGATCTGCTCCAGGAAGGGCAGGGAGAGCTTCTGGCGCTCGGCGATCACGTGCAGCGGCACCGGCTGGCCATGGCTGTGGTGGGCCAGGTCAAAGAGGGCCTGCATGCTGTACCTGCCTCGAGCCGAGATCTTCACGACGTGTGCTCCAGGCTCAAGGCTAGTATTCCTGAGCAAACGAGTCAAGTATTCGCTCGGACTATCATCAGCCTCAGGAGATCCCCATGAAATCTGCCCTTCTGACCCTTGTCGCCCTGGGACTGCAGGCCCAGTCCGGGGCGGTTGTCGTGGTCCCCGGGCCCAACCTGCCCCCGGGCGCCCTGCTGGACGTCAAGGACAGCCTGCCCCTGCTGCTGGGCCCTGCCACGGCCAAGGCGATCCTGGCCCACCGGGCGGTGTTCCGGGACACCCTGGCCCAGGTGAAGCTCTCCGCCCAGCTCAAGGGGCGCTGGCAGGCCATCCACCAGCCCCTCACGCTGGTGGCGGTGTTCGGCTCCTGGTGCGCCGACAGCCACCTGCAGCTGCCGGACCTGCTGGCCCTGGAGGCAGTGCCGACCCCCTTCATCGAGATCCACTACCTGGGCGTCAACCGGGACAAGCAGCTGGATCCGGCCCGGTGGCCCGCAGGCTGCGCGGCCCAGGTCGTGGCCCGGGTGCCCACCTTCTACCTCTTCGCCACCCAGCCGGGTGGGAAGCAGCAGCTGGTGGGTTCTGTGGTGGAGAATCCCCCCCGGCCTGGGCAGACCATGGCCGAGGCCCTGCTTGAGCTGGTGGAGGCCGCCCGGCCCTGACCGGATCTTCAGGAGAGGCCCCACGCCACCGATGAGGAGGCACCATGCGTTGGTGCTGCCTCCTATTCGCGCTCTTCCTCGGTTCCGCTCTCGGCGCCGGGGAGCCGATCCGCGTGGCCCTGGACAAGTCCCTCCAGAGCCTGAATCCCTTGCTGTTGGCCCGGGAGGTGGAGTCCCAGGTGGTGGACCTGGTCTTCGACCGTCTGGTGGCCGTAGACGAGCACGGGGCCTTCGTGCCCCAGCTGCTGGAGAGCTGGGAGATCTCCGCCTCAGGCCGGAACATCCTGCTGAAGCTGCGGCCGGGGCTGCGCTGGCAGGATGGCTCACCCTTGGAGGCCGAGGACCTGGTGGCCACCTGGCGCATGCTCTCGCTGCCACAGGTCCGCAAGGTCTATGACCTGGTCGGGGTCCGCACCCTGGACAGTCTGGTGGCCGAGGGGCCGCTGCGCCTCCGCATCCGCCTGAAGCAGCCGCGGGCCTCGCTGCTGTCAGATCTGCATGACTTCCAGCCCGTGCCCCGCCGCCTCTACGCGCTGGGGGTGAACCCGCTCCAGCACCCGCTCAATTTTGCCCCCATCGGCTCGGGACCCTACCGGGTGCTGCCCGGCGCCACGGGCCAGGAGGTTCGGCTGGAGCGCTGGGCCGGCTATGCGGGATCGCATCCGGGCCGGTGGGAGGGCTTCCAGTTCCGGGTCCAGGCCGCGGACCCCGGGGAGCATGCCCGGCAGTTTCTGGCACACGCCTACCACGCCGGGGAGCTGGACTGGTTCCACCACTATCTGCTGCGCCGCGGCGCCTTCGGGGACGGGACCCTGGTGGCCCAGTCCGTGCCGCAGGGGGCCTATGACGTGTTCTGGTTCAACTGCAATCCCCGCCG
>JAAXXS010000068.1:4106-13644 GCA_013334395.1 Holophagaceae bacterium
TCAGCTACCTGGCCCTGGACCGCCGCCTGCGGGGCGTGGGCTTCAGCGCCCTCGGGCAGACCTACGGCTTCGTGCCCGGCCGCCGCGGGTGGTGGCTGGCGGAGTAGGGCCCTGGGCCACCGGGGAAGCGTAAAAGAAATGCTTAGGTACGCGGAGGACTGCGGATGTGCGGAGGAGAGCCGAGAACGGGCTCTGGCGGTCTGGCCGGGTGTGAGTTCAGGGGGCGCTCCCACCCTGTACGCGCCCAGATTAGTACCTTCCTTCGTGCCCTTTGCGCTCTCTCCTGAAATGACATCACGCCAGAACAAAACGGATCACCGCCAAGGCGCCAAGGTCCGGTAGGGGACCTCGGTGACCACTCGTGGCGTTAGGGGTTTCCCCAGTGTTCCGTGGAGCCTGGGCTCAGAGCCGGTCGAAGCGAATGACCTCGACCTTGCCGGGCTTGGCCTTGGGGGCTTCGTCGCGGTCGCGGTCGTGCCGGGGCTCACGCTCAGGGCGGGCTTCCCGCTCGGGCCGGGCCTCGCGCTCGGGACGGGCTTCCCGCTCGGGCCTGGCTTCGCGCTCAGGACGCGCTTCGCGGTCGGGGCGAGGCTCACGCTCGGAGCGGCCTTCGCGGGGCGGCCGGGAGTCATGGCGCCGGGACTCGGAGGCGGGGCGGGGGGCAGGGGCGGCGGTGGCCAGGCGCTCACGGCCGGCCCAGACTGCGCCCACCTGCTTGATGCGATCCACCAGGCGCGCGGGCTCCAGGACCTGGATGCCGTCGCCGAACTGCATGGCCCAGCGGGCGATGGCGCGCAGGTCCGTGGCGGCGAAGGAGACCAGGGCCTGGCCGTCGGCCTGGTCCTCGAGCTTGAAGCCCGGGAAGGCCGGAGGGGCCTGCTTCACGGCGAAGACCCACTGCTTCATCAGCGTGGCCTTCACGGCGATGGGCTCGCCTCCGAGCCAGCCGCCGATCTGGTTGGCGGGCGTGCCGTCCGCGTAGGGCCCCTGAGCGGCGCGGCCGACGCCCTCGACTTCATTGGCTTCGGCCAGCAGGTCCACGCAGTGGTGGCGCTCTGCGTTGTAGCGGCGATCCCAGCCCCAGACGAACCAGGCCTGGCTGAGCGCGTCGAAGGCGAGGCTGCGGGGTTCGAAGGTGCGGGGCGCGTTGCCGTCAGCATCCGCGAAGATGAACTCCAGGGCGCGGCCCTCCTGGATGGCGGCGAGGAGGGTGGCGACGATCGGATTCAGCTGAACCGCGACCGGGATCTGCACCGGGGCGACTTTGACGGGCTCGGGCGGGGCAGGTGCCGCCACGGGCTCGGGTGTCGCGACCGCGGCAGCTTCAACCGCGGCGGGCTCGACCTTCGGGGCCTTCGACTTGGCGGGGGCCTTCGCCTTCTTGACAGGCGCGGCGGCCACGGCGGCCTCTGGCTGCGCTTCCGGCGCCACGGCGGCGGCCTTCTTGGTCGCAGCCTTCTTGGCGGGCGCGGCCTTCACGGGCGCGGTCTCCTCGGGCGAGGCAATCGAAGCGGGCTTCTTGCGGGGGGTCTTCGTCACGGCCATGGGTGGAGGCTCCTGAGGTCATCATCACCCATTCCCGCGCCAGCGGTCCACCGGGCAGTTGCGGAAGGCTCGGGAGTCAGGTGCCGCCAGAACGCGGATGCATCTGGTCGTAGAGGGCGCGCAGGCGGGTCTGGTGGACGTGGGTGTAGATCTGCGTGGTGCTGATGTCGGCGTGCCCGAGCATGGCCTGGACGGCGCGGAGGTCGGCGCCGTGGTCCAGCAGGTGGGTGGCGAAGGCGTGCCGCAGCACGTGGGGGCTCACGGCTTCGGCCCGGAGGCCGGCCTTGCGGGCATAGACCTTCAGCAGCCGCCAGAGGTGTTGGCGGCTGAGGCCCTCGCCCCGCTGGCCCACGAAGAGCTCGGGGCAGCGGGGCTTGAAGCCCGAGCGCAGGGCCAGCCAGGCGCGGATCCACACCTCGGCCCCCTGGCCGAAGGGAATGAGCCGCTCCTTGCGCCCCTTGCCCGAGACCTTGAGGAAGCCCTCGTCGAGGAAGACCGACAGGGCCGGCAGGCCCGCCAGCTCGGACACCCGCAGGCCCGAGGCGTAGAGCAGCTCCAGCCAGGCGCGGTCGCGCACGCCCAGCGGGGTCGCTGTGTCCGGCGCGTTGAGCAGGGCCTCCACCTGGCTCTCGCCCAGGGTGCGGGGCAGGATTCGGGGAGGCCTTGGCGGTTTCACCACGGCCTCGGGACCGGCCCCGCCCCCGCCTTCCAGGCGCAGGAAGGTCAGGAACGCGCGCAGGCTGGAGCTCATGCGGGCGAGGCTGCGCGGGGCCTTCCCCGCCGCCTGCTGGGTGACCAGGAAGCCCGTGAGCCGGTCCCGGTCGAGGCTGTCCGCGGGCAGGTCCTGTTCGCAGGCCCAGCGGGCCAGGTGGTTCAGGTCGGACAGGTAGCCCGAGGTGGTGTGCGCGGAGAGGCCCCGCTCCACCGCCAGGTGCGTCCGGAACTCGCGGAGGCTCTCGGCCCACCCCAGGGGCCAGCCGTGTTCGGGTTCCTCCAGGGTTCGGGGACGGGGCATGGGTCCATCCTCCACAGCTGGCTCGGCGACGCAATCCCTTGTCTTGCCAGGGATAGCAGACGGACCTTTACCCAGGGTTTGGAAATTCGCCCCGGGGTGTGTTACGGTTTCCAGGTTCGTTTGGAGGAGCCCACGATGGCTGATGTGCGTAAGAAAGTCATAGCGATCATTGCCGAGCAGCTGGCCAAGCCCGAAGACTCCATCTCCGAGTCCAGCCATTTCGTCGACGATCTCGGTGCCGACAGCCTCGACACCGTCGAGATCATCATGGCCATCGAAGAGGCCTTCAGCCTCGAGATCCCCGAGAGCGAGCAGGAGAAGATCCGCACTGTGGGCGACGCCATCGCCTACATCGAGAAGCACGCGAAGGGCTGATCCACCGCGATCGTGATGTGCCGCAGTGCCCCCATGGCCCTGCGGCACGTTTGTTTTTCAACATGAGGTGAAGCCATGGTCAGGACCGTTGAGCGCCGTCGTGTCGTCATCACCGGGATGGGCACCGTCAATCCCTGCGGGCTCTCCGTGCCCGAGACCTGGGCCAACCTCCTGGCGGGGAAGAGCGGCATCGGTCTCATCGACCGCTTCGACACCACCGACTTCACCTGCAAGATCGCCGGCCAGGTCAAAGGCTTCAACCCCGACCTGTGCATCGACAAGAAAGAGCAGAAGAAGATGGACATCTTCATCCACTACGCCCTGGGCGCGGCCCATGAGGCCTGGGTGGATGCGGGGTTCGACCAGGTCCAGCTCACCAAGGCCGAGCGCGAGGTCTTCGGCACCTACATCGGCAGCGGCATCGGCGGTCTCAGCACCATCTGGGACGAGGCCAATGCCTACCGCGGTCCCCGCCGCACCAGTCCTTTCTTCATCCCCAGCCTCATCGTGAACCTGGCCAGCGGCCAGGCCAGCATCAAGTACGGCCTGCAGGGCCCTAACAGCGCCGTGGCGACAGCCTGCGCCACCGGGGCCCATGCCATCGGCGACGCGGCCCGCCTGATCTCCTTCGGCTACGCGGACCGGATGATGGCCGGGGGATCCGACTCGGTGATCAACCAGCTGGGCCTGGGCGGCTTCGCGGCCATGCGCGCCCTCAGCACCCGCAACGACGAGCCCGAGCGGGCCTCCCGTCCCTTCGACGTGGGCCGGGACGGCTTCGTCATGAGCGAGGGCGCCGGCATCGTCATCCTCGAGGAGTACGAGCTGGCCAAGGCCCGCGGCGCGAAGATCTACGCCGAGGTGGCCGGCTACGGCATGAGCGGCGACGCCAACCACATCACCACCCCGGCCCCCGAGGGCGAGGGCGGCCAGCGCGTCATGCGGGCGGCCATCAAGGACGCCGACATCGCCCCCGAGCAGGTGGGCTACGTGAACATGCACGGCACCAGCACCCCCGTGGGCGACAAGCTGGAGTGCATGGCCATCCGCCGGGTCTTCGGCGAGCACGCCGAGAAGATCAAGGTCAGCAGCAGCAAGTCCATGCACGGGCACCTGCTGGGCGCCGCGGGCGGCCTTGAGACCATCGTCGCGGCCCTGGCGGTCAAGACCGGCAAGATCCCGCCCACCATCAACGTGGACCAGCAGGACCCCGAGTGCGACCTGGACGTCACCGCCAACATGGCCGGGACCTTCGATTCCGAATACGCCATGAACAACGGCTTCGGCTTCGGCGGCACCAACGGTTGCCTAATTCTCCGCAAGGTCTAAGGAACTGATCACCACCAAGGCACCAGATATCCTTCCGTCTCGCGCACCGGCGCAGCCGATGCCGAGAAGACACCAAGAACTGCTTTTTTCTTTTCTTGGTGTCTTGGTGCCTTGGTGGTTCTCTTTTTATCTATGGCGAAGCCGATACCCTTCAAGCTCGTGGCGCCCTACCAGCCGGCGGGGGACCAGCCGGAGGCCATTGCGCAGCTGGTGGCGGGCCTGCAGCGGGGGGACCGGGCCCAGACGCTGCTGGGGGTGACGGGGTCGGGCAAGACCTACACCATGGCCAGCACCATCGCCCGCCTGGGCCGCCCGGCCCTGATCTTCGTGCCCAACAAGACCCTGGCCGCGCAGCTCTTCAGCGAGTTCAAGCAGTTCTTCCCCGAGAACGCCGTCGAGTACTTCGTCAGCTACTACGACTACTACCAGCCCGAGGCCTACGTCCCGGAGCGGGACCTCTTCATCGACAAGGACGCCAAGATCAACGAGGAACTGGAGAAGCTCCGCCTCAGCGCCACGCGCTGCCTGCTGGAGCGCCGGGACACCATCGTGATCGCCTCGGTAAGCTGCATCTATGGTCTGGGCGATCCCTCGTCCTACATGAACCTCTCCGTGAACCTGCAGAAGGGGCAGACCATCGACCGGGCCATGCTGCTGCGGGACCTGGTGGCCATCCAGTACCAGCGCAACCACCTGAGCTTCGAGCCCGGCATCTTCCGGGTCCGCGGCGACGTGGTGGAGGTCTACCCGGCCTACGAGGACGTCGCCTACCGCATCGAGCTCTGGGGCGACGAGGTGGAGCGCCTGTCCAAGATCGACCCCCTGCGCGGCGTGGTGATCGAGCCCCTGGACCAGCTCACCATCTGGCCCAAGACCCACTACGTGACGCCCGAGGACAAGCTGAAGACCGCCATCCGCGACATCAAGGCCGAGCTGGAGCAGCGGGAGAACGAGTTCCGCGCCGAGGGCAAGATCGTGGAGCTGCAGCGCCTCCACCAGCGCGTCATCTACGACGTGGAGATGATGAAGGAGATGGGCCACTGCAGCGGCATCGAGAACTACAGCCGCTACCTGGACGGCCGCCAGCCGGGCCAGCCCCCGCACACGCTGCTGGACTACTTCCCCGAGGACTTCGTGGTCTTCATGGACGAGAGCCACGTGGCCACGGGGCAGCTGCACGGCATGTACAACGGCGACCGGGCCCGCAAGACCACCCTCGTGGAATACGGCTTCCGCCTGCCCTCGGCACTCGACAATCGCCCGCTCAAGTTTGAAGAATTCGAGAGCCGGGTTAAACAGGTGGTCTATGTCTCCGCCACTCCGGGTGACTACGAGCTGCAGCAGAGCGGCGGCGCCTTTGTGGAGCAGGTGGTGCGGCCCACGGGCCTGGTGGATCCGCTGGTGGAGGTGCGCCCCGTGGCCACCCAGGTGGACGACCTGCTGGAGGAGATCCGCAAGGTGGTGGCCCGGGACGAGCGGGTGCTGGTGACGGTGCTCACCAAGAAGCTGGCGGAGCAGCTCACGGCTTACTACCGGGAGCTGGGCGTGAAGGCCGAGTATCTCCACAGCGAGATCGACACTCTGGAGCGGGTGGAGCTGCTGAAGAACCTGCGGCGCGGCGTCTTCGACGTGCTCATCGGCATCAACCTGCTGCGGGAGGGCCTGGACCTGCCGGAGGTGACCCTGGTGGCCATCCTCGATGCGGACAAGGAGGGCTTCCTCCGCAACGCCCGCTCCCTGATCCAGACCATCGGCCGCGCGGCCCGCAACGTGAACGGCAAGGCCGTGCTCTACGCCGATGTCATGACCCGCTCCATGACGCAGGCCATCGGCGAGACCGAGCGCCGCCGCCAGAAGCAGCTGGCCCACAACGCCGCCCACGGCATCACGCCGGAGACCGTGAAGCGCAACCTGGATGACGTCATGGGCGAGGCCCTGGCGCGCGAGTTCGTGAACGTCCCCCGGGAGGACCAGGCCGCCGAGGAGCCCCTGCTCTACCTGGAGGAGAAGGCCTTCGAGCGCGAGCTCGCCAAGCTCGAGAAGCGCATGAAGGAGCTGGCCTCGCAGACGAAGTTCGAGGATGCGGCTCAGCTCCGTGACCGCATCCTGCATGCCCGGCGGGACCGGCTGATCTCGGCGACCTGAAAAACGCTCGCGGAGCAAGGATGAGAGGGCGGAGGAGCGCGGAGGAAGGCAGATCGGTAGGCTGCTGGAGCGGCCCAGGCCTTGAGTAGGTGATGGATTCTTTCAGCCGGGGATGAACGGGGATGAAGGATCGGCACGGGGATCATCCTTCGCGTGGTCCCCCGTCCATCGGTCAATGCCTCACGAAATGGGGCTGCTCCAGGAGGGCATCAGCCACCGTGGACTTGGGGTTTTCCTATCCCCGTCCATCCCCGTCCATCCCCGGCAGGATCGTTTTCTGACTGCCTGCGCAGCTTCTGAAGTGACCTTCCAGCCACTTCCTGGTGGCCCGGGGGGGGCTGCGATGGGAAACTGGTGGCTTGCCCCCGGAGCCGCCATGGCCAAGAACCCCTACCAGAACGACGTGGTCATCTCCTGGGCGGAGCTGCACCGGGATACGCGGTACCTGTCCCACGAGCTGCACCAGCTGGGCCAGTGGAAGGGCATCATCGCCATCACCCGCGGCGGCCTGATCCCGGCGGCGCTCATCGCCCGGGAGCTGAACATCCGCCTGATCGACACCATCTGCGTCACTAGCTACGGCGCCGAGGCCACGGGCGAGGCGGAGCAGCTGGCAGGCCAGGCCAAGGTGCTCAAGGGCGTGACCGGGGACGGCGACGGCTTCCTGCTCATCGATGACCTGGTGGACACCGGCGGCACGGCCCGGCTGGTGCGCAGCCTCGTGCCCAAGGCCCACTTCGCGACGCTCTACGCCAAGCCCGCCGGGCGGCCCATCGTCGACACCTTCGTCAAAGAGTTCGAGCAGGACAAGTGGATCTTCTTCCCCTGGGACATCGAGTACAAGTTCGCCACCCCCATCCGGGACCGGGCGCTACCGGCGCAGGACTGACGCCGTTAACTCAGAATAAACACAAGGATCACCGCCAAGACGCCAAGAGCGCCAAGACGTGCTGCCCATTTAGGACAGATCTGCATCCGAATTCTTACCTAGCGGAGGGCCGCCCCTGCTGGGTTTGGGGCCGGTGAACCCGCCCGAGGGGCCATGTCTTTCTTGGCGTCCTTGGCGCCTTGGCGGTGATTGGTTTCAGTTCCATTTGAGTGTCTTTCCTGGAGCGCCCAGCTACCGCCCGTCCCAGCGCTCCGCGAGGCCGTCCAGCATGGCTTCGGGGCTGGTGGCGCGGACCAGGAGCTCCTGGTCGCAGGGCCGCACGAACCCCTCGCGCTCGGCGTGGTCCAGCAGGTCCAGCAGGGGATCGTAGTAGCCCTCGACATTGAGGACGCCGCAGGGCTTTCTGTGGATGCCCAGGCGGGCCCAGGTGAAGGCCTCGAAGAACTCCTCGAAGGTGCCGATGCCGCCGGGGAAGGCGATGAAGGCATCCGCCAGCTCGGCCATGCGGGCCTTCCGGGCGTGCATGGTGGGGACCACCTCCAGGGTGGTGAGGCCCCGGTGCTGGCGCTCCAGGTCCTTCAGGCCCCCCACGGAGACGCCATGGACCTGTCCCCCCGCGGCGAGGGCGCCGTCCGCCAGGCGCTTCATCAGGCCCGTGTCGGACCCGCCGTAGACGCAGGTGAGGCCCCGCCGGGCCAGCTCGCGGCCCAGGGCCCCGGCGGCCTCACCAAAGGCAAGGTTGTGGCCGGGACTGGAGCCCAGGAACACGCAGACGCTGTGCACGGGGACTCCTACTTGGCGTATTGGCGGATGACCTGCAAGATGGCGGCGCGGCAGGCGGCACAGAAGCCCACGTCATCCCGGGTGAACATGAGGCAGTCCTCCTGGCTGCGGAAGTAGCCCTTGGCCTCGTAGTTCGCGCCTTCGAAGGCGCCCACCTTGCCGCTATGGGTGTCGGTGCCCAGCAGGTGCGTCTCAAGGACCTTCTCCCTGGCAAAGAGGGCGTCCATCACGGACTCGGGCTGGTTGGCGGCGCGGATGGCTCGGCGCTCCTTCTGATAGGCGTGGCTATGGGCCTCGAACTCGGCCTTCTTCCAGGGCGTGGGCAGGGGTGTGCCCGGGCTCAGCAGGGCGCTCCACTTGGGCTGGGCGGGATGGGCAGTGACGTTGGGCTCCCAGGGCTCGGGCCGGTCGGGGCTGTTGGTCACGGCCACGTCGGAGGTGTAGTACTCGTCGGCCAGGCCCGCGAAGTGGTGGCCAAACTCGTGGACGAAGAGGTAGCCGATGGTGCTGTTGCCGGCGGAGGCGGTGCTGTAGAGGTTGTGGATGCCGCCGCCGCCGTAGGTCTCGGCGTTGGCCAGGATCTCCACGAACTCGTAGGGCGCCTGGGCGGCGAGGTCGCGGAAAGCGCGGTTGTCGAAGGTGAGCACGTAGCGCTCGCTGCCGAAGGCGTCATAGGTGGTGCCCAGGGGCGTGCGCCGGTGGATCCCTGTGGAGGGCCGGGAGATGCCGCTCTCGCGGGAGGGCGGACAGAGGGCCCAGATGTTGAAGTCGCTGCGGCGCTCCTTGAAGGGCGGCTGCTGGAAGAGCAGGTCCACCACCTTGCGGGCCTGCTGCTCGAACTTCCCGCGCTCCGCGACGGTGTAGCCATCGCCGAGGATGAGGACGTCCACCTTGTCCGCGGAGTCCCCGGCCTTCTGCAGGGTGATCAGGGCGCCGGCGTCGGGGCCCGCGGCCTGCTCGATGAGCGGGTCCTTGGGATCCAGGTCGAAGCTCCAGACCGCCTGGAAGGCGTTCTTCGCATCCCGCTTCTTCACGGTGATCCGCACCGGCGAGGCGGGCTGGGGAAACCGCAGGGACTCGGAGAAGGTGCGGCTCAGCACCTTGGCCTCGTCCGTGGTCTCCCACTCGCCGAAGATGCTGGCGAAGCCCCGGGAGTAGAGCAGTCGGCCCGTGGCCTTGTCGGCCACCTCGAAGCAATACTTGCCCAGGTTGCTGGTGTCCACGCCCCGGGCGGGGTCGCCAGGCCAGGGCAGGGGCTCCCGCGCCACCCGGTCCACGCCGAACCGCTCGGAGGCGGAATCCCCGGTGTGCCCGTAGTCCACGCGCAGGGTCCGGGGCGGGGCGGCCAGGCAGGCCAGGGTGGCGAGGGAGAGCAGCAGGGCGCGGAGCATGGAACACCTCGGCATCCAAGATAGACTGTTTACAGGAGTCCCGATGCTCACCTCGAAACAGCGGCA
>JAAXXS010000245.1 GCA_013334395.1 Holophagaceae bacterium
TTGTGATCCAGGTGGCAGGCTTGGATCCCTTCGGCCTGCATCCTTTGGACTGGTTCGCCCTGCACAGCATGGCGTTCACGGGTCTTCTGGATGACCGCTATAACCTCCGCGCTCGCTACAAGGCTTTGGTCGGGCTAGGCGTGGCCTTGCTGATGGCGCTGCATGTGAGCCAGACCATGGGTTCTGGTGCTTCGCACGTCTTCTTCCTGGGAATGCCCCTACCCACCTCGGCCCTGTTTATCGTTCCCCTGCTCTCGGCCTGGTTCTGGGCGCTGCCTCAGGCCTACAACCTCATCGATGGCATCAATGGCCTCTCCATGGGTTTCGCAGCATTGCTCCTTGGCGTGCTTGGTTGGAATCTGGGAGTGCAATCGCCCTTGTTGTGGGGCGGGCTGCTGGCGGTAACTGCGCTCAACTTCCCCAAGGCCCACCATTTCCTCGGGGACTGCGGGGCTCTCATGCTTGGCACCCTGTTCGCGGTGCTGGGGGTGCATGCTTTCGGCCTGAGAAATCCCGACTTCTTGTTGTGGGTCTTTGCGTATCCCGTCGTGGATGTCAGCCTCGTGGTGGGCATTCGGCGCTGGAAGGGCCATTCCCTGAGCCGGGCTGACCGGAGCCATCTCCATCACTGGATGATGGAAAAGGTCCACGGTAGGGTTTGGTTGGCTACGCCTATGCTGCTCGGCCTCGCCTTCCTGCCCATGACCAGAACCATGGGCTTTCCTGGCCACGAGGTGCTCTCCGGGCTTGGCCTGCTAGCCCTTTTATCCCTCTCCTTGAAAGTATTCAAGGATCGGGTGACGGAAGGGGTCACGCAGACGGATAGAGCTCAGGTTTACCGAGAGATCCCCCTCCTGGTTCCCAGGGCTCGGCACGAACCTTCTGGCACTCATCCCCTGGTTTGAGAGTTGGTTCCGCACATGCTTGCGGCAGCTATGGGGCATACTGGAAGCGTTGGAAGCAGCAGCCGGGGGCCGCTCTGGTTCTTGTGCCCACTCTGATAGGACCCACTTGATGAACCTGCTGAGCCGATTTGCTCCCCTGTTGGCCGCCACGGCCCTCTTTGCCCAGCTGCCCCAGGGCCTGGACCTCCAGGCGCTGAAGCAGGCGGCCGCCACCCAGGGGGCGGGGACGCCGGACGCAGTGCCGACGAAGGGTGTGCCCCTTCCCGCCGCAGCCCAACCTGACGAGGCCGCCCGGCTGCGTCGCGAGGACGACAAGCTGGACGAGGAGATCAAGGGCCTGAAGGCCCGGGAGAAGGGGCCCCGCCGCTTCGCTGCGGACCTGTTTCAGGTGCGGCAGGCGGGCTCGGCGGCCACGGAAGGGGGCATTGCCGAGGACTACGTGCTGGGCACCGGCGATCGGCTTAATCTCAATGTCTTTGGCAGTGCCACCTTCGACCTCCCCCTGCAGGTGGACGGCCGGGGCGAGATTGTCATCCCCAAGGTGGGCACTGCCAAGGTGGGCGGGCTCAGCCTGGGCAAGGCCAAGGCGGCGGTGCAGAGCCTGGTGAGCCGCAACTTCTCCCGGTCCTCGGTGGACCTGCAGGTGATCAAGCTCCGCGAGGTGCGGGTCTTCGTCATGGGCGAGGTCTACAAGCCCGGCAGCTATCTGGTGTCGAGCCTCAGCTCCCTGGTGAACCTGCTGAGCCTGGCAGGCGGTCCCACGGCCGTGGGCAGCTACCGCGACATCCGCGTCATGCGCGGCGGCCAGAAGGTGTTCGGGCTGGATCTCTATCCCCTGCGGGCCGAGGGCCTGGGCAATCCCAACGTGGCCCTGCAGAGTGGCGACACGGTGTTTGTGCCCCTGGCGCAGAACCAGGTGCTGCTGGAAGGCGCCTTCCAGCGGGTGGCGGCCCTGGTGGCCGAGCTCCCAAAGAAGGGTGACCGCCCGGTTGAGGACTTCGAGTTCGACCCGCTGAAGGATTCGCGGGAGCGCATCCAGCGTGAGATCAAGGCCATCCAGGACCAATTGGCGCCTCAGGCAGAGCTTGCGGCCACCTCGCCTGGCCTGGACGGTCGCATGGTGGCCACCCCCGCCGCGCCCCTGGGCCTGATCGAGCGGGCCACCCTGGAAGACCGGATGTCCTTCCTGAAGCGGCAGCTCCTGGTCCTCAAGGGCAACTCCACCGGAGACCAGCGCATCCGCTTGAATCCCGAGACCAACCGGCCCTTTGCCGCCGCTGAGGCCGACAAGTCCCGGCCCGAGTGGATCCGGCGCTGGGAACAGACCGGCGTGGCGCCCACGATGCAGTTCGAGCTTCGGACCGGCGAGACTGCGGCCGATGCCCTGCGCTTTGCCGGCGGCTTCGCCCCGGAAGCTGGCCCCGGCACCCTGTCCCTGCGGCGCCGGGAGGCCTCGGGCATCCAGAGCGGCCAGGATGTGCCGCTGGAGGCAGCGGGTCGCACCCCCCTGCAGCGCGGGGACCTGCTCTCGGCGCTCCCCCAGCGGGAGCGCACGGGGCCCGTGGTAGAGCTGGCGGGATGGGCGCGGGTGCCTGGCACCTACGCTCGCAAGGACGGCATGCGGGTGGCGGACCTGCTCAAGCGTGAAGCCCAGGTGCTGCCGGATACCTACCGCGCCCGCGGCGAAGTGGTGCACAAGGCCTTGGACGGGACCACCCGCTTCCAGGGCTTCGACGTGGACAAGGCCCTGGCGGGCGATCCGGCGCACAACCTGCTGCTGGAGGACCGGGATCGGGTCGAGCTGTTCCGGCTGGATGACCTGCGGCTGCCCAAGACCGTGACAGTGCTGGGCCCCTTGGCCCGGCCCGGCCTCTACACCTTCCACGAAGGCATGCGCGCCTCGGACCTGCTCTTCCGAGCCGGTGTGCCACAGAAGGAAGCGGACCGCTACGTGGCGGAGCTGGCCCGCAGCCGCGACGGCAAGCCCAGCCAAGTGCTGCGCCTGGATCTCGCGCGGCTGCTCTCCACCGAGGCGGCCAGCCCCGTGACCCTGGTGGATGATGCGGTGAATCCCCGCATCCAGCCCGACGACCAAGTGAGTATCTTCGACCGGCCGGATTACAAGGTGCACCGGTCCGTAAACATCATCGGGCAGGTGGTCCGCCCCGGACCCTATGTCCTGGATGCGGCCAAGCCCACCCTGAGAAGCCTTATCCAGCGGGCCGGTGGCCTGACCCCCGAGGCCATGCCCAAGGCAGGCGTGTTCCTCCGCCGCATGGGCAGCCAGGATGCGGCCCTGCAGCGGGTGGCCGAGGAGACGGGTATCGCCCAGAAGGACCCCACCTCGAAAGGCATCAACGAGATCCTGGAGCGCATGAACGAGACCAAGCGGCAGACTGCCACGGGGCAGCTGCTGAAGACCCCCATCCTGCATGGCCTGCTGGCCAACAGCCTGAACCGCATGGTGGTGAACTTCGACTCGGCGCTGAATGGGGATAAAGGGATGGATGTGGAGCTGCAGGACGGGGATGAGATCATCAT
>JAAXXS010000246.1 GCA_013334395.1 Holophagaceae bacterium
GTGATGAAGGCGAAGATGGTCTGGCCGTAGGTCTCGCTGAACGCGGCGTTGAGGCGCTTCGCGGGCACCTTGAAGGTCTGCGCCAGGGCCACCAGGCTGGGCAGCTTTCCCTCCAGCCCCAGCAGGTGGTCCCGGCAGGCCGCCACGCGCTCGTTCAGCAGGGAGGCGCTGGGGTCGCCCGCGCTCTCCAGGCTCAGGTGTTCCGAGAGGCCGGACAGGTATTCGAGCACCTTGCCCTGGGCATAGAGCTTCCGGGCCGCGCCGCTGAGGGACCGGGCCATGGCCTGGTGCAGCGGGGCGCTGACCTGCCGGGGGATGGTCCGCACCGCCACCGAGGGCAGGGCGGTCAGGTCCAGGGCCCGGAGCAGGGCCGCCGCTTCTGGCTCGCCAAGCAGGCGCTCCAGGGTGGTGAGCTGGGTCTGGAGGGCGACCATGGTGGAGTCCGAGGATCCATCCACCAGGGGGAGCACCCGCCGCTTCTGGACGCGGAGGAAGAAGTCCCGCCCCTCCTCGAAGATCAGGTTCGACTCGGGGAAGCGCTCCTGCTGGCAGATCCGGCCGCCCCGCAGGCTCTGGGCCACGAAGGCGGGGCCCCCATGGTCGACCTCGATCTCGGCGACGGGGATCAGGTGCCCCGAGGCCGCGGGCAGCAGGCGGTGGGTGCTCCGGTAGAGGCTCATGCCCAGGGCGAGGTTGACATGGTCGAAGTGCCCCTGGCCGAGCTCCGGGGGGAAGTTCAGGGACTGATGCTCCAGGTCCCCGTCCCCGGGGCTGAACGCGAAGCTGTCCTCGGCCCCGTCGAGGAGCCAGCGGAAGTGCAGGCGGGAGAAGCTCAGTTCCATGGCGAGAGTCTAGGACTCGCGGAGGGTCAATGGACCCCGATAGCCGCAAATCATAGAAATCAGCCCGCTTTTCATAGAACACCCAGCTTTAGACACTTCCATCCGCTCCGAATAATCGACAAAGGGGTCATTTCGCACCCTTGTATAGAGACAAAGGTGGACAAGATGGCCCGACCCCAGCGATACCTGCCCCTGGTGTGCTTGATGGCATTACCGGGGCTCCATGCTTCGGAAGTGTATGTTTCAGGTAAGTTAGGCGTCCATGGGGCCCTGGTCTTCCCGGCCAGCCCGGAGCTGCGGCACACCACGGATGCGCCGGGGCTGTCCCTGGGCCTGCACGGCACCTGGACCTTCGCGGGGGGCCACGAGCTGCGGCCCCGGGTGGACCTCGCCGCCTTCTCCTGCCAGAGCCAGACCTCCTACGGCTCGGCCACGCCCCAGTCCCTGGACACCTGGGTGCGCAGCCTGGCCCTGGGCGCCGACTACCTCTACCGCCTGGATGACCGCTGGGCCCTCGGCGTGGGGGTGCAGGAGCTCCGCTGGTCCGTCACCAGCACCAACCGCATCACCCCGATCCCGGGCAGCACCGTCAGCGTCAGTGGCACGGCCCACTGGTGGCGCCTGGGCCTGGGGCCGGTGCTCACCTACCGCATCACCCGCCACGCCGAGGCCGAGGTCCGCTACATCGTCAGCCACTGCGGCCAGGAGAACCAGCTCGCGAGCACCGCGAGCACCGGCCTCCTCTGGCGCTTCTAGGGGAATGCCATGACCACCCCAACCACCCGCACCCTGCTTCCGGCTTCTGCCCTGCTGCTGCTCCTGGCCTGTGGCGGCGCCGACCGCGTCACCGGCGACCGCGCCGGCACCCTCAACCAGGTCATGACCGTCAGCCCCGCCGTGGCCAGCCTGAGTGTGGGCCAGAGCCTGCAGTTCACGGCCAGCATCCCCTGGGGCGGCACCGCCACCTGGTCCGTGGTGCCCGCCACGGGCGGCACCTTCACATCCGGCGGCCTGTTCACGGCCGCGGCCGCGCCCGGCAGCTACCGCATCGTCGCCATGTGGAACGGGGACGTGCGCTACACGGCCCTCGCCCAGGCCACGATCCTGCCCCCGCCCCCGCCCGCCGTGTCCAGGCCCGACATCGCCGCCGCCTCCGGCAGCCAGCAGGGCTCCGCCAGCGGCCAGGTCCAGAACGCCGCCGTGGTGGGCGAGCCCGTGGTGGCCGCCCGGTCCGCGGATGGCAGCGCCACCGCCAAGGTGCGCCACGGCTACGACCCCTCCGGCCAGTAGGCCCCGACCCTCTGCTTCCTCGAACGGACTGCCTGCCTTTTTTGGAGATCTCATGCGCCATCCCTTCCTGACCCCCACCGTGGCCACCCTCATCGCCCTGGGCAGCCCCCTGCCGGCCCAGGAGCCGGTCGCCGCCGCCGCTGTGGCGGCCGCCCCCCTGCCGCAGCTGGCCTACCAGGGTCGCCTGAAGGAAGCCGGTGTCGCCGCCAACGGCGCCCGCAGCTTCGTCTTCTCGCTGCTGGACAGCACGGGTCTGGAAGTCTGGAACTCCGGCACCGTCACCGTCACCGTCACCGACGGGCTGTATTCGGTGGTCCTCGGCTCCACGGGGATGACGCCCATCTCATCATCAGTGCTGGGCCTTTCCGGCCTGAAACTGCACCTGCTCATCGGCGGCGCGCCCATGCTGCCAGACGTGGACCTGGTCCCGGCCTTCCAGGCGCGGTCCGCCTGGGAGCTGGTGGGCGCCTTCAGCGGGGACGTCACCGGCACCCAGAACCAGACCCTCATCACCCAGATCCAGGGTGTATCCATCGACCTGACCACCACCAAGCCCACCACGGGCCAGGTGCTGGCCTTCAACGGCACCAAGTTCGTGCCCAGCAGCGTCGCGGGCGTCAAGGGCGACACGGGCGCGACAGGTGCCACGGGTGCGACCGGGGCCACGGGCGCCACCGGCCTTCCGGGTGCGACCGGTGCGACGGGTGCGACCGGTGCCGCGGGTGCGACTGGTGCCAGCCCCTTCACGCTGAACGGCAGCGACGCGGTCTACACTGCGGGCTCGGTGGCGATCGGCGCGGCCACGCCAAGCGCCTCCGCCGCCCTGGATGTGGCCAGCACCACCAAGGGCTTCCTCACGCCGCGCATGACGGCCGTCCAGCGTGCCGCCATCGTCTCGCCCGCCGCGGGCCTGCTGGTCTACCAGACCGACGGCACGGCGGGCCTCTACCAGTTCAACGGCGCCACCTGGGCGCAGGTGGGCAGCGGCAGCGTCACGGGGGTGACCGGCACGGCCCCGGTGACCGTGACCGGCACCACGGCTCCGGTCGTGAGCCTGGCCAAGGCCACGGATACTACGGACGGCTACCTGGCGGCCACGGACTTTGCGGCCTTCAGTGCGGGCACCACGGGCAGCCTCAAGGCCGCCAGCAACCTCAGCGATCTGGCCAACGCGGGCACCGCCCGCGGCAACCTGGGCCTGGGCAACGTCAGCAACACCTCGGATGCCAGCAAGCCGGTGTCCACCGCCACGCAGACGGCCCTGGACGCCAAGGCGCCTCTGGCC
>JAAXXS010000069.1 GCA_013334395.1 Holophagaceae bacterium
CCCGCCTCCAGGTCCGGCAGGGGGTAGGTGCTGCTGAGGTCGATGGGCAGCGCGTGGATGCCCTGCTCGTGCAGCACCTCGCGGCCCGCGTGCACGGCCTGGGTCTCCAGGGACATCGAAGCGGTCAGGTGGGCCATGGCAGAACTCCAGTCCTCCTCAATGTAGGTTCGATGAATTCGGCTTTCAGCCGAATTCATTTCGTGAAAGGATTGAAAACATGGATATAGACCGAATCGACTTCGTTATTATCGACCTTCTACAGAAAGATGCTCGGCTGTCCAACAAGGAACTCGCCGTGGCCGTGGGCTTGGCGCCCTCGTCCTGCCTGGCCCGGGTGCAGCGCCTGCGGGCGGAGGGCGTGCTCCGGGGCGCCACCACCGAAGTGGATGCCGAGGCCCTCGGCGTGGGCCTCCAGGCCCTCATCGCCGTGCAGCTCAGCCAGCACAGCCGCGCCAAGGTGAAGGCCTTCTGGAAGCACGCCCTGGGCCTGCCCGAGGTGCTGGCGGTCTTCCACGTGGCCGGCACCCACGACTTCCAGGTGCACGTGGCCGTGCGCGACGCCCACCACCTGCGGGATCTGGCCCTGGACGCCTTCACCACCCGCCCCGAGGTGGCCCACATCCAGACCAGCCTCATCTTCGAGTGGGCCAAGGGCCGGGTGATGCCGAACTACCGCGCTACGCCCTGAGCGCCCGGTCTGCGGCGCGGCCCAGGTCGCCGCTGCCCTGGCTGTTGGCGAGGCTCTTGGCGAGGGCGATGAGCATGGCCTCCGCGGTGCAGCTCGGCAGGTGCGGCAGCAGGTCCGCGGCGGCGGCCACGGCGAGGAGCTGGTGGGCATGGTTGAAGGTGGGGTCGTTGCGGGTGGCGGCCTCGGCCAGGGCCGCCAGGGCGGCTTCCCCCTGCCCCGCCCGGACCAGGCCCCGGGCATGGCCCATGGCCAGGGTCGGCTCCACGTCCAGCACCGCATCTGTCAGGCCTAGCGCTGTCGCCTCGGCCACGACCGTGGGGCGCAGGCGACCTTCCTCCTCGTCCGTGGGGAAGAGGTTCACCAGGGCCGCGGCCTGGCACCAGACGCGGGGGTCCGTGGGCCGGGTACGAGCAATCGTTGCCAAGTAGGCGAAGGTCCAGGCGGTCTTGCCCTCGAGGTCGCGGCGGGCATCCAGCTGCTTCTCGGAAGCCGCCAGCACCAGCAGCGCCAGCGTGTCCGCGGCCCCCTGCCCGGCCTTGAGCCGCGCGGCCAGGCTGTCCAGCAGGGCCACCAGGCCCAGGTCGCAGACCTCCCGGGCCTGCGCCTCCAGGACCTCGGCGGTGAGGGTGAGGTCCCCCCAGGGCACGGTGAGCTCGACGTCGGCCAGGCGCTTGGCGGCCCGGCGGGCCCAGAAGGTGTCCTCGACGGTGGCGGCCACCCAGGCGGCGAGGCCCAGGAGGCGCCGCCCCGTGGCCTTGGGCTGCTCGAGCAGGTCCTGGAGATCGCCCAGATGATCGGCCAGCACGGCCTTGTGGCCCACATTGGCCATGTCGAGCTCGGTGAGCTGCCCCAGGCGCTGGAAGTCCGCGGCCACCGGCAGGTCGAAGCCCTGGGCCTCGGCGTAAGCCAGGCCCGGTCGGCGGGACGCGACGAAGGACTCGAGGTTCTGCCAGGACCCGCTGCCCTTGGCCGAAAGGACTTGGGCCAGGGCTGCGGGGCTCCGGCGTCCTTCATGGGCGGCCATGTGCACCTGGATGGCCAGGGCCCGCCGGAAGCTCGGTTCCTCCAGCAGGCCCTGCAGCCGCAGCACGGCCCGCAGGCCCAGGATCCCGTGGGGCACATGCGGCAGGTAGGCCTCCCAGTCGATGCGGGGCACCAGCGTCTTCACCGCCTCCCGCACCGCGTCGCGCACGCCCTCAGGCTCCACCACCCGCGCCGCGAAGGCGTTAAAGAACGCCGAAGAAGGCGCCTCCAGCTCCTGCAACCAGGGTGATTCAGCGGACATGGGACACCACTCTGAAGGACAACAGATCACCGCCAAGGCGCCAAGAACGCCAAGAAGGAGATCCCTGGCGATCTTCCTTGGCGTCTTGGCGTCTTGGCGGTGAATTCCTTTTCCCCTGACCCATCACGATCCTTCCAGTGGCAGGTTCCAGGCGGTGGCAAGCTGGCGGGCCCAGTGGTGGGTCCAGGCGCGCTTCCAGACGAGGCTGCCTTCCTTCATGTCGGCGGCCTCCAGGCGCTGGCGCAGCTCGGTCCGGAGCGCCTCGGCGGCGGGCCCCAGGGCGGCCTCGGCCAGGGCCAGCAGGGCGGCGCGCGCCTCGCGTTCGCGGTCGTGGTGGGCCAGGTAGCCCGCGGACTCCGGTGAGGGCGCCGCGGCCCGGAGGCGCTGCCAGCCCTCGAAGGTGGCCTTGGCGGCGGGATCGTCCCGCAGGGGGGCCTTCACCTGCTCCCAGCCCTTCCCCGCATCCAGGGCCGGCCCCGCCCGCAGCACGGCTTCGCGCAGCTTGACGGCCTTGGCCACGTCGCGGTCCAGGTGCTTGAGCGCCACGAAGGTGCGGGGCTTGTCCCGCTTCTCGCGGCGGTCGAAGAAGGCGTTGAGGGCCGACACCACCACCTCCATGGGCACGGCCTCGGCCTCCCAGGCCAGCACCTGCCGGTAGTCGTCGGTGCTCAGCAGGCCGGCGCGGCCCCAGGCCCGGAAGGCCCACTCGCGCTCCAGCCAGTCCTTCTCCTCACTCGTGTAGGCCATCAGGGCGCCGCCGTGGGTTCCGGCACCAGCCAGGTCCCGTCCTTCAGTTGCAGGGCGCCGTTCTCCCAGGCCAGGACCTCCTCGGGAATGATCCGGGCCTTGGCGAAGCCGCGCAGCCGGAACTTGCCGATCCCCAGCACCCGACCCTGCCGGTCCCAGACCTCCAGCTGCCAGAGGGTGCCCTGGTGCTCGCCAACCTTGAGGAAGACGCCCTTCTTGCCTTCGCCGCCCCAGGCCGCGTCCGCAGGCACCGAGGCCGGCCGTGCGGGCGCGCCGCCACAGGCCGCCAGCCCGGCCACCGCTGCGGCTGTTGCCATGAGAATCACGAAGGGTCGCGCCATGGCTCCATTCTAGGGGCGGTGCAGAGAATTCGCACGGACCGCAGGAAACCTAATTCACGCGCTTGTCGTTAGACTGGGAGCTTGAGGGGGGCCCGGTCCTGATCCGCGAACAGATCCGCTACAAGAGCCGCAAGGAGATCGACAAGCTGCGCGAGGCTGGCCGCGTGGCGGCCAACGCCCTCCGGATCGCCGCCCGGACGGCCAGGCCGGGCGTCAGCCTGCTCGAACTGGATCGGATCGCCGAGACGTACATCCGCCAGCAGGGTGCCACCCCCAGCTTCAAGGGCTACCACGGCTTTCCGGGCACCCTCTGCACCTCGGTGAACGACCGGGTCGTGCACGGCATCCCCTCGAAATACGTCCTGCAGGAAGGCGACATCATCGCCATCGACTGCGGGGCGAAGCTGGACGGGTTCCACGGCGACACCTGCCTCACGGTGGGGGTCGGCAGGATCTCCGAGCAAGCCCGGATGCTGATCCAGACGGCCCAACTGGCCATGTTCCTGGGGATCGAGCACTGCCGGCCCGGCCTGCGCATGGGAGACATGGCCACGGCCGTGCAGAAATTCGCCGAGGAGCGCGGCTACTCCGTGGTGCGCGAATACATCGGCCACGGCCTCGGGAAGGACCTCCACGAGGATCCCCAGGTGCTCTTCGCGGACCAGAAGCCGGGCACCGGCTTCCGCATGGAGCCCGGCATGACCATCACCATCGAGCCCATCCTGAATCTCGGCAGCCCCAAGTGCCTGGTGGAAGCGGACGGCTGGACCGTGCGTACCCAGGACGGCGGACTTTCGGCCCAGTTCGAGCACGACATCGCGATCACCCGGGAAGGCCCAGAGATCCTTTCCCTGCCCGATGCGGAATACGAACTGGAAGACGGTTTCTGATATTTGGGCCACCCCGGGGTGTGAGCGCAACTTAAGGCCTGACAGCCTTCTGGGCCTGTGTTAACATCGGCCATGAGACGTCGTCCGCGCAAGGTTCTGGGCGTCCCGGCACGAACTTACGCCGGGGACATCACGCTGGGAACACCGCGCACCGAACCTTCGATTTAAGCCGGGAGCCACCGATGGAGAGGCATCGCCCCATCCAGACCCAGGGTCTATACGATCCCACCCAGGAGCACGACGCCTGCGGCTTCGGCTTTGTGGTCGACACCAAGGGCCGCCCCTCCCATGACATCGTCCGGAAGGCGCTCAAGGTTCTCTGCAACCTGGAGCACCGCGGCGCCTCGGGCAGCGAGAAGTCCACGGGCGACGGGGCCGGCATCCTCACCCAGATCCCCCACGCCTTCCTTGCATCCCGCTGCCGCTCCATGGGCATCGAGCTGCCCGCCCCCGGCGAGTATGGCGTCGGGATGTTCTACCTGCCCACGGACGACCGCAACCGCCACGCCTGCGAGAAGATCCTCGAGGAAGCAGCCACGGATGAGGGCCAGAAGATCCTGGGCTGGCGTGACGTCCCCACGGACAACGCCTCGCTGGGGCTCTCCGCCCGGGCCAGCCAGCCGGTCATCCGGCAGGTCTTCATCGGCCGGGGTCCCGCCACCCCTGCTGGCATGGACTTCGAGCGCAAGCTCTACGTGATCCGCCGCCTGGCCGAGAAGCGGGTCTCCCGCTCGGTGCTGCCGGGCCGGGGCCACTTCTACATCGCCAGCCTCTCCAGTCGCACCGTGGTCTACAAGGGCATGCTGAACTCCGAGCAGCTCGGCACCTTCTATCCGGACCTGGCCGAGGAGACCTTCGTGGCCGGCCTGGCCATGGTGCACTCCCGGTTCTCCACCAACACCTTCCCCAGCTGGTCCCGGTCCCACCCCTACCGCTACATCTCCCACAACGGCGAGATCAACACCCTCCGCGGCAACGTCAACTGGATGGAGGGCCGCCAGCGGCTCTTCGCCTCCCGCATCCTCGGCGAGGATCTGCAGAAGGTGCTGCCGGTCATCGACCTCGAGGGCTCGGACTCCTCGATGTTCGACAACGTCCTCGAGCTGCTCTACATGTCCGGCCGCTCCCTGCCCCACGCGCTGATGATGATGGTGCCCGAGCCCTGGAGCCGGCACGAGTCCATGAGCCCGCTGCGGAAGGCCTTCTACGAGTACCACTCCTGCCTCATGGAGCCCTGGGACGGTCCCGCCTCCATCGCCTTCACGGACGGCACCCGCATCGGCGCCATCCTGGACCGCAACGGCCTGCGCCCGGCCCGGTGGATCGCCACCAAGGACGGCATGGTCGTGGTGGCCAGCGAGACCGGCGTGCTGGACATCCCCGTGGAGAAGATCATCCAGAAGGGGCGCCTCCAGCCCGGGCGCATGTTCCTGGTGGACACCGAGCTGGGCCGCATCGTCCCCGACGACGAGATCAAGGACCAGCTGGCCTCGGCGGAGCCCTACGCCGACTGGGTGCGGGAGAACCTGGTCCGCATCAACGACCTGCCCGAGCCGCCCCATGTCAACGAGCCGGACCACGAGACCGTGCTGCGCCGGCAGGAGACCTTCGGCTACACGCTCGAAGACGTGAACATGATCGTGAACCCCATGGCCGCGGACGGCGCCGAGCCCATCGGCAGCATGGGCACGGACATCCCCCTGGCGGTGCTCTCGGAGAACCCCCAGCTGCTCTACGACTACTTCAAGCAGCTCTTCGCACAGGTCACCAACCCCCCAGTGGACGCGGACCGCGAGAGCATCGTCCTGGCGGTGGACACCGCCATCGGGCCCGAGGGCAACCTGCTGGAGCCCGTGGCCGAATCGGCCCTGCACTTCGAGCTGCCCACGCCCGTCCTGCTGAACCGCGAGCTGGAGAAGATCCGCGGCCTAGACGGCCGTCCCGGCTCGCGCGGCTTCCACTCCATCACCCTGCCCATGCTGTTCAAGGCCGAGGCCGGTGGCAAGGGCCTGCGCAAGGCCATCGAGGACCTGCGCCGCTCCTGCAGCGAGGCCATCGCCGAGGGCCACAACATCCTGATCCTCTCGGACCGGGGCCACGATGCCACGGATGCGCCCATCCCCGCGCTGCTCGGCATCGCGGCGGTCCAGCACCACCTGCTGCGCGCCGGCACCCGTGAGAAGGTCTGTCTCGTCCTGGAGACCGGCGAGCCCCGCGAAGTGCATCACTTCTGCACCCTCATCGGCTATGGCGCCAGCGCCGTGAACCCCTACCTGGCCTTCGAGACCATCCATGACCAGCTGCGCCAGGGCATGCTCAAGGGCGACTCGGCCAAGGCCGAGATGAAGTACGTCAAGGCCGTCAACAAGGGCATCGTGAAGGTCATGTCCAAGATGGGCATCTCCGCGGTGCAGAGCTACCACGGCGCCCAGATCTTCGAGGCCCTGGGCCTCAGCCAGGACTTCGTGGACGAATACTTCTCTGGCACACCCACCCGCATCGGCGGCGTCGGCATCGACGTCATCGCCCGGGAAGTGCGCCTGCGCCACGACCAGGCCTACCCTGACCGACCTGCGGACGCCCCGAGCCTCAGCTCCGGCGGCCGCTACAAGTACCGGCGGGACGGCGAGACCCACCTCAACAGCCCCGAGGCCATCCACCTGTTGCAGTCCGCCTGCCGCACCGGCGACTACAAGCTCTGGAAGCGCTACACCGAGCTCATCGACCACCAGGGCAAGCAGCCCGTCACCCTGCGCGGCCTGCTGGAGTTCCGCTCCCAGGCCCGGCCGGTGCCCCTCGACGAGGTAGAGCCCATCGAGGCCATCCTGGCGCGCTTCAAGACCGGCGCCATGTCCTACGGGTCGATCAGCCAGGAGGCCCACGAGGCCCTGGCCATCGCCATGAACCGCATCGGCGGCAAGAGCAACACCGGCGAAGGCGGCGAGGATCCGGCCCGCTTCATCCCCATGCCCAATGGCGACTCCCGCAGCAGCGCCATCAAGCAGGTGGCCTCGGGCCGCTTCGGCGTCACGATCAAGTACCTGACCGAGGCCCGGGAGATCCAGATCAAGATGGCCCAGGGCGCCAAGCCCGGCGAAGGCGGCCAGCTGCCCGGCCCCAAGGTCTATCCCTGGATCGCCAAGGTGCGCCACGCGACACCGGGCGTGGGCCTCATCTCCCCCCCGCCGCACCATGACATCTACTCCATCGAGGACCTGGCGCAGCTCATCTACGACCTGAAGAACGCCAACCCCAGCGCCCGCATCAGCGTGAAGCTGGTCTCCGAGAGCGGTGTGGGCACCATCGCCGCGGGGGTCGCCAAGGCCCACGCGGACGTCATCCTCATCAGCGGCTTCGACGGCGGCACCGGCGCCGCCTCCCTCACCAGCATCCGCCACGCGGGCGCCCCCTGGGAACTCGGCCTCGCCGAGGCCCAGCAGGTCCTGGTCATGAACAACCTGCGCAGCCGCGTGGTGCTGGAGACCGACGGCCAGCTGAAGTCCGGCCGGGACGTCATCATCGCCGCCCTCCTGGGCGCCGAGGAGTTCGGCTTCGCCACCGCGCCCCTGCTGGCCCTGGGCTGCGTGATGATGCGCGCCTGCCACAAGAACACCTGCCCCGTGGGCGTGGCCACCCAGGATCCGGAGCTGCGGAAGCACTTCCACGGCGACCCGGAGCACGTGGTGAACTTCATGCGCTTCGTCGCCATGGAGGTCCGCGAGCTCATGGCCCAGCTGGGCTACCGCCAGTTCTACAAGATGGTGGGCCGCACCGAGCACCTGGAGATGCGGCGGGGCGTGGACCACTGGAAGGCCCGCACCCTCGACTTCTCCCGGATGCTCTGGAAGCCCTCCGTGGCCAAGGACGTCAAGCGCACCTTCCGGGTGAGCCAGGAGCACGGCCTGGAGAAGGCCCTGGACGCCACCACGCTGATCCCCCTCTGCAAGCCCGCCATCGAGTCCCGGACCCCGGTCTCCGCAACGCTGCCCATCAGCAACGGGAACCGCACCGTGGGCACCATGCTCGGCAGCGAAATCACCAAGCGCTGGGGCGAGGAGGGCCTGCCCGACGACACCATCCGCCTGCAGTTCCAGGGCTCCGCCGGACAGAGCTTCGGCGCCTTCATTCCCAAGGGGCTGACCCTCTCGCTCGAGGGTGACGCCAACGACTACCTGGGCAAGGGCCTCTCCGGCGGCCGCATCATCGTCTTCCCGCCGCGCACGGCCACCTTCGTGCCCGAGGACAACGTCGTCATCGGCAATGTCGCCTGCTACGGCGGCACCTCCGGCGAGGCCTTCATCCACGGCCTGGCCGGGGAGCGCTTCTGCGTCCGCAACTCCGGCGTCACCGCCGTGGTCGAGGGCATCGGCGATCACGGCTGCGAATACATGACCGGCGGCGAGGTGGTCATCCTGGGCCGGGCCGGACGCAACTTCGCGGCCGGCATGTCCGGCGGCGTGGCCTGGGTGCTGGACGAGACCGGGGACTTCCCCTTCCGCTCGAACCTCGATCTGGTCGGCATGGGTCCCATCGAGGATCCCGCGGAGGCGGAGCACCTGAAGGGCCTGATCAAGCGTCATGCCGCCGCCACCCGCAGCGCCCGGGCCGAAACGATCCTGAAGGACTGGAAGAAGTGGCTCCCCCGCTTCGTCCGCGTGATGCCCCATGACTACAAGCGGGTCCTTGAGAGCCAGGCCCGCATGCGGGAAAAGGGCCTGCCCGAGGACGAGGCCGTGCTTGCGGCCTTCGAAGAGAACGCGCGGAGCCTCGCCCGCGCCGACGGGAACTAGGAGCCTGCCATGGGGAAGACCACCGGCTTCATCGAATACCAGCGCGAACTCCCGCCCGACCGGCCGCCCCTCGAGCGGCTGCAGGACTGGAACGAGTCCCATCCGCGGATTCCCGACGAGCTGCTGCAGCGCCAGGGCGCCCGCTGCATGGACTGCGGCACGCCCTTCTGCCACACGGGCAAGCTCATGGGGGGCATGGCCTCCGGCTGTCCGCTGAACAACCTCATTCCCGACTGGAATGACCTGGTCTACCGGGGCCAGTGGCAGCGCGCCCTGCGGCGCCTGACGCGCACCAACAACTTCCCGGAGTTCACGGGCCGGGTCTGCCCCGCCCCCTGCGAGGGCTCCTGCACCGCGGGTCTCAACGGCGATCCCGTCACCATCAAGGCCATCGAGGTCTCCATCATCGACAAGGCCTTCGAGGAGGGCTGGATCGGTCCCGAGGTGCCCCCGGTCCGCACCGGCAAGACCGTGGCCATCGTGGGCTCCGGCCCCGCGGGCCTGGCCTGCGCCGCACAGCTGAACCGCGCGGGCCACACGGTCACCGTCTTCGAGCGCGCCGACCGCGTGGGCGGCCTGCTGATGTATGGCATCCCCAACATGAAGCTGGAGAAGCGCCTGGTGGACCGCCGGGTGGGCCTCATGGCCCGCAACGGCATCCGCTTCGTCACGGGTGTGGAGATCGGCCGGGACATCACCACTGAGAGCCTGCTGCGGGACTACCACGCCACGGTCCTCTGCTGTGGCTCCACCCTGCCCCGGGACCTGGATGTGGAGGGCCGCCCGCTCTCCGGCATCCACATGGCCATGGACTTCCTGACGCTCAACACCAAGAGCCTCCTGGACAGCGCCCATGCGGACGGCGCCTACATCTCGGCCAAGGACAAGCACGTGGTGGTCATCGGCGGCGGCGACACCGGCACGGACTGTGTCGGCACCTCCCTGCGGCATGGGGCCAAGTCCGTCACTCAGCTGGAGATCCTGCCCAAGTCTCCGGACCACCGGTCCCCTGACAACCCCTGGCCCCAGTGGCCCAAGGTCAGCTCCATGGACTACGGCCAGGAAGAGGCCGCCGCCCTGCAGGGCGCCGACCCGCGGATGTACAGCACCCTCACCCGGCGCTTCGTCGGCGAGGCGGGGGCCGTCCAGGAGATCCACACCGTGGGCCTCAAGTGGACCCGCAGCCCCGAGGGCCGCATGTTCTCCGAGGAGGTCGCCGGCACGGAGCGGGCGCTTCCGGCGGACCTCGTGCTCCTGGCCCTGGGCTTCCTGGGACCCGAGCGCAAGGGGCCCATCACCGAGCTGGGCCTCAAGCTCGACGGCCGCGGCAACGTGGTGGCCGACGGCCAGCGCATGACCAGCATCCCCGGTGTCTTCGCCGCGGGTGACATGGTGCGCGGCCAGTCCCTGGTGGTCTGGGCCATCCACGAAGGCCGCAACACCGCCCGCAGCGTGGACCGCTACCTGATGTACGGGAACACCTATCTTCTTTAGGCAAAGATGCCCCATTTGGCCCTCTGTGAAGGTGCGATTCTGTACCTTCAGCCAAGCCGAGGGGTGCCATGCCAAACATCCACACCATCCTGAGCTCTAATTCACTCTTTCGGGTCGTGTTGCTCACGGCTCTTGGGGTGCTGAGCACCAGCACGGGATCCGCCTGCTCCCGCGTGGTCTATCAGGGGCCCAAGGGTACCGTCATCACCGCCCGCTCCATGGACTGGAACGAGGACATGAAGTCCAACCTCTGGATCTTCCCCGCTGGTCTGGAGCGCAGCGGCGAAGCCGGAGCCAACTCGCTTAAGTGGACTTCCAAATTGGGCAGCGTCATCGCCACGGCCTATGACTGCTCCAGCTCGGATGGCATGAACGAAAAGGGGCTCGTCGCCAACCTGCTCTGGCTCGCCGAGTCCGAATACGAGACCTGGAACCCGAAGAAGCCCGGGCTCTCCATCGCCGCCTGGGTGCAATACGTGCTGGACTCATATTCAACCGTAGATGAAGCAGTCAAGGGCTTGAGCAAGCAGGAGTTCGTGGTCGTCACAGGCGAGACCCCGGGCCGAAACTCGCTGGCAACCCTGCACCTGGCCATCTCCGACCCGACCGGGGATAGCGCCATCTTCGAGTACATCGGCGGCAGGCTCGTCATCCATCACAACCGGTCCTATCAGGTAATGACCAACTCGCCCATCTTCGAAAAACAGCTGGCCCTGAATGAATACTGGAAGGCGATCGGCGGCACCGTCATGCTGCCGGGCACCAACCGGGCCGCCGACCGCTTCGTGCGGGCCTCGTTCTACATCCACGCCATCCCGCAGACGGACATCGCTCAGGTGGCCATCGCCAGCGTCTTCAGCGTCATCCGCAACGTGTCCGTGCCCTTTGGCATCAGCACCCCGGGCCAGCCCAACATCTCGTCCACACGCTGGCGCACCGTCGCTGACCACAAGAACAAGATCTACTTCTTTGAGTCGGCGCTCACGCCCAACACCTTCTGGGTCGAGTTCAAGGACATCGATTTTTCCAAGGCCGGCAAGGTCAAGAAGCTCAGCATCTCGAACGGCGAGATCCACTCAGGCAACACCGCTGCCAAATTCGTGGAGACCAAGCCGTTCAAGTTCCAGGGCCTGTAGTTCATTGATGTGCCGTCCGGTTTCACCAGCCGGACCCGGGACGGAACGGCAGGTGAACGGGGACTTCAGGGGCCCTTCTTCCGCAGCCCGGATGTTCCCTTCAGTTGCCCTGTCCACCGCCCCCGCCTTACCCTGGCCCCATGTCCATTCCTGTGACCTGCCCCCCCAAGCTCAACCGCTTCCTGGCGGTGCTGGGCCGTCGGGCCGACGGCTTCCATGAGCTGGAGCTGGTCACCACCGTGCTGGAGGGCGTCCCGGAACTTGCGGACACCCTGACCGCCGACCCCGCATCGGAGCTGACCCTGACGCTCGGCGGCCCGGCCAGTGAAGGCCTCGTGGCGGATGCGTCCAACCTGGTGCTCAAGGCCTGGCGGCTGCTCGAGGAGGCGGCCGGGAGGCCCCTGCCCGCGGCACTCCACCTGGAGAAGCGCATCCCTCACGGCGCCGGCCTCGGCGGCGGCAGCAGCGACGCGGCCGGCGCCCTGCGCCTCGGTAACCAGCTCTTCGACCTGGGTCTGAGCGATGACACCCTGCTGCGCCTGGCGGCCCGCCTGGGCAGCGATGTGCCCCTGTTCCTGCTGGGGGGCACCTCCCTGGGCCTGGGCCGCGGCGAGCGGGTCTTCCCGCTGCGCTCCGTCCCCCTCGAGCCCCTCCTGCTGGTGCACCCCGGACTCTACGTCGGCACGCCCAGCGTCTACCGGGCCCTGCAGTCCGTGGGTTATCCCTTCCCCGAGGCCCTGGCCTCCCAGCCCGCTGGTTCCCCCCCGCCCTGGCGCAACGACCTGACGGGTGCCGCCCTCTGGGTCTGCCCCCTCCTGGCCGAGGTGCGGGACGCCCTGCGGGATGCGGGTGGCGACCCCCTGCTCTGCGGCTCAGGCAGCTGCTGGGCCGGGCGCTTCCCCACCCCCGCAGAACGCGACGCCGCCGCTGCTGAGCTTCGGGGGAGCCACCCCGAGTGGGGTCTCTGGGCTGTCTGATCTGCTCTTTCGCAGTTGATTGAAGGCGAAAAGCCTTTGCCACCAAGGCACCAAGACACCAAGAAAGACAGCCGATCTTTTCCTTGGCAGTTCTTGGTGCCTTGGTGGCGATCTTTTGTTGCCCTTCAGGTCAGCATGATCCAGTGCCGGGGCTCCGTTCATTTCAGCTGCCACCCCTGTCCAGACATCCGTTTCGCATGGTATTCCTGAGGGTCCGAAAGGAGTGCCCATGTCCCTGCCCGCCCTCCGCCTTCGCGGCCTGCGCAAGACCTTCCCCAAGGTCGTGGCCGTGGCAGGCGTGGATCTGGACGTGGCGCAGGGCGAGGTCTTCGGGCTGCTGGGTCCCAACGGGGCCGGCAAGACCACCACACTGGAGGTCATCGAGGGCCTGACCGAGGCGGATGCGGGCGAGATCGAGATCCTGGGCCTCACCTGGGCTCGGAACGGCCGGGAGATCCGCTCGCGCATCGGCGTCCAGCTGCAGAGCACCAGCCTCTTCAACAAGATCACCCCCCGGGAGGCCCTGGACCTCTACGGCAGCTACTACCCCAGGCGCCGCGGCACCGAGGAGCTGCTGAAGCTGGTGCAGCTGGAGGAGAAGGCGGACGCCTACCACATCACCCTCAGCGGCGGCCAGCAGCAGCGGCTGGCGCTGGCCATGGCCCTGGTGAACGACCCCGAGCTGGTCTTCCTAGACGAGCCCACCACGGGCCTGGATCCCCAGGCCCGCCGCGGCCTCTGGGACGTGGTGCGCAGCATGAAGGCCGAGGGGCGGACCGTGGTGCTCACCACCCACTACATGGACGAGGCCGAGGCCCTCTGCGACCGGCTGGCGATCATGGACCACGGCCAGGTCATCGCCACGGGCACGCCGGCCTCCCTCATCGCGGACCTGGCCATTCCCAGCGTAGTGGAGCTCACCTTTGACGGCCCGGCACCCGAACCCGGCGCCTTCGCCACGGACCTCGACGTTCCGGTGGAGCGCCGGGCGGACCTCTGGGAGATCCCCACCCCGGATCCCAAGGCCCTGCTGCCCCGCCTGCTGGAGGCCGCCGAGGCCCGGGCCGTGCCCTTCCAGCAGGTCCACATCCGCCGCGCCACCCTGGAGGATGTCTTCCTCCA
>JAAXXS010000247.1 GCA_013334395.1 Holophagaceae bacterium
GCGGTGCTGCCGAAGAGCAGGCGCTCCAGCGTCGAGTGGCCGACCTGGGCCACCACCAGCAGGGTGCTGGGATCCGCCTCGGCGATGAGCTCCTCGGCGGGTCCGCCCCACTTCACGACGACCGTGGCCCCGGGGAAGGGCTTGAGCCAGCCTTCCAGCTGCTCCCGGGCATGGTCCTCCATGGTGTGCAGCCACGCCGGGTCGGGCAGGGCGATCTGGGCCTCGGGCAGCATGGGCGCCGGGGGCTGCAGCACGTGCATGGCCACCAGCGGCACGCCGCACGTGGTCGCCCAGCTTCCGGCCCGCTCCAGGGCCTGCTTCGACGCCGCAGAGAAGTCCACACCCACCAGCACCCGCGTGATCATGGCGGTCCTCCTTCAGACACCCCCAAGATAAGTCCATGCACCACAGCCGCCTTGAAAAATGTGGTCCCCCGGACTTGCAATAGGAGTTGCAACATATAAAATGATTCCAGGAGAGCTCGATGATCACCACGCGACCTGCAGATGCCCGGGGCCACTTCGATTTCGGCTGGCTCGACACCTCTCACACGTTCTCCTTCGGCGACTATCACGATCCAGCCCACATGCAGTTCCGCGCCCTGCGGGTGCTCAACGAGGACCGGGTCCAGCCGGGGCAGGGCTTCGGCACCCACGGCCACCGGGACATGGAGATCCTGACCTGGGTGCTGGCGGGGGCCCTCGAGCACCAGGACAGCCTTGGCAGCCGCGGGGTCCTCCGGCCCGGGGAGGCCCAGGTCATGAGCGCGGGCACCGGCATCCGCCACAGCGAGTTCAATGCCTCGGACCGGGAGCCCGTCCACTTCCTGCAGATCTGGATGCTGCCCGAGCGGGCGGGGCTGGCCCCCCGCTACGAGCAGGTGGGCTTTCCAGAAGCAGACTTCCAGAACCGGCTGCGGCTCATCGCCAGCCCCGATGGCGCCGAGGGCTCGGTGAAGCTGTTCCAGGACATCCGGGTGTTCGTGGCCCGCCTCGAAGCGGGGTGCGAGGCGCAGGCCGAACTGGCCCCCGATCGCTTTGGCTTCCTGCAGGTGGCCCGAGGCAGCGTCATCCTGAATGGGCAGACGCTCCAGGCGGGCGACAGCGCCCGCCTCGAAGCTGAACCCCGCCTGACCCTCCACGCCGAGACCGCCTCGGAAGTCCTCCTGTTCGACCTCGCCTGAGGTGCCCATGACCGCCAAAGCCGTTGTCTCTCTCGTGCCCGGCCAGCCCACCCAGGACGGCAACCGCGTGCCCCTCACCCGGCTGGTGCCGGGCCGGGGCCGGGGCGGCGCCGAGGCCTTCCGGGCCATGGATCCCTTCCTGCTCATGGACCACTTCGGTCCCATGGTGCTGCCGCCGGGCACGGACGCGGGCTTTCCGCCCCACCCCCATCGCGGCTTCCAGACCCTGACCTACCTGATCCAGGGGGCCTTCCGGCACCGGGACAGCACGGGCGGGTCCGGCCTGCTCCGGCCCGGCGGCGCCCAGCTCATGAACGCCGGCGCGGGCATCGTGCACGCGGAGATGCCGGTGCCCGAGCACCTGGAGACCGGAGGCGCCATCGAAGGCGTGCAGCTCTGGATCAACCTGCCCCGGGCCCAGAAGGGCTCGGCGCCGGGCTACACGGACCTGCAGCCGGAGACCCTGCCCTGGCAGGTGGTGCCGGGAGGGCGCCTCCGGGTCCTGGCGGGCACCTGGGCGGGGTTCCCGGGTCCTGCTCAGACCCCGGCCCGCATCGCCTATGCCCACCTTGAGCTGGCCGCCGGGGCCCACTTCACCGCCGACCTGCCCGCCGGCTGGACCGCCGCCGTGGTGCCCCTGCACGGAGCTGTGCGTGTCGGGGACACGGTGGTTCCCGCGGACACGGTGGCCCTGCTGGGTGAGGGCGACAGCCTCGCCCTGGCAGCGGAAACCGCCGTCAGTCTCATGCTGCTGGCCGGGGAACCCCTCCGGGAGCCCATCGCCCACCATGGTCCCTTCGTCATGAACACCCGGGAGGAGATCGAGCAGGCCATCCGCGACTACCAGCAGGGGCGCATGGGCTTCCTCGACTGAACTCATCGTCCGGGCTTCGGGGGCCGAAGAACAAGACATACCCCCGGATGGTCCGATGTCTTATCTCTCTGCCAAGCAGGCTCCAGACCGTCCGACCGGGGACCTGCCTGAGCAGGTGCTCAGGGACTTTGCCGGGTTGGAGGACGTCATCAACCGCTCGGCCGCAGGCGCGGCCCGCACCTCGGTGCGGGTGCAGACCCTGGCCCGGGAGGCGGACCAGATCCTGGACAGCACCCGGGACATCCAGGCGACGCTGGAAGGTCTGGATGGAAACATCTCCCAGGCCACCTCCGCCGCGACGGAGAGCGCGGACGCCACCCGGCGCATGGCCGCCCTGACGCGCCAGGGGCTCGAGGAGAGCGATCAGGCCGTGGCCACCGTCCGGCAGCTGCAGCACCAGACAGGCCTCACCGCCGAGCGCCTCGAGTCCCTCATGGGCCACATCCTCCAGGTGAACGAGATCTCCCAGGTGATCGAGGAGATCGCCGACCGCACCGGGCTGCTGAGCCTCAACGCGGCCATCGAGGCGGCCCATGCCGGGGAGGCCGGTCGCGGCTTCGCGGTGGTGGCCGGCGAGGTCCGCAAGCTGGCGGACCGGACCTCCCAGCAGACCCACGAGATCGGCGCACTGCTGGCGGCCATCCAGAAGGAGCTCGACCCCGCCCGGGAGGCCATGGCGCAGAGCCTGGCCCTGGCCTCGGAGACCCGCACCCAGGTGGAGGCGGTGGAGCAGCGCTTCTCGGGCATCGCGGGGCTGGCCGAGTCCACGGCGGGCCATGTGGCGAACATCGCCGACTCTGCCGCACAGCAGCAGGGCGCGACGCGCACCCTGGTGCAGGCATCTGGGCAGCTGCTGACTTCCACGGGCACCCTGAAGGCCGAGGCAGAGGCCGTGGCCCAGGACGCCTTCCGGCTGGCGGCCTTCGCGGAGGTGGGGCACCGCCACCTGGCGCCCTACGCCACCGGCTCCCTCTGCCACCGCGCCCTGGGCCTGGCCCGGGAGCTCGCGGCCACGGCGGCCAAGGTGCTGGAGGCTCCCATCGCCGATGGCCGCCTCCACGCCGACGACGTCCTGGCCCTGGACTACCGCGAGCTCCGCGGGGCCGCCATCCAGGGCCTGTCGCGCTTCTTCAATGTGCTGCGCGTGCCACCCGAGGGCTTCTCGCCGCCCAAGTTCAGCACGGCCTACGATGCCCTCGTCGACCGGCCCCTGCAGGAGGCCTTCGACCGGGTTCTGGAGCAGGAGCCGCGGCTGACCTTCGCCGT
>JAAXXS010000248.1 GCA_013334395.1 Holophagaceae bacterium
ACGGCGAGGAGGGTGTCCGTCGGCTGCAGGTCCAGCCGAAACCGGCCCTCGGCATCGGTGAGGGTGCTGGGGACCTGACCAGTCGCGGCAACCCGCGGCAGCCGGTCGGCGGAGACCCGCACGCCAGGCAGCCCGCGCTGGCCATCGGTGACTCGGCCCTCGGTGCTGAGGGCGAAGAGGGTGGTCGCCGCCAGGCCGAGGGCGAGCGCCCGGAGGCCCGGCCCGCTGCTCACGCCTCGGCTAGCTTCTGCAGCTGGGAGAGGCGCGCCAGCAGGAGCAGGCGGCGGCGGGTCTCCCGGGCCACCAGGGGCTTGTCCAGCGCATCCGACACGGGCTCTTTCAGTCTCGACCAGGTCTCCAGCTCCCCGGGGCTGTGCAGCAGCAGCACCGGCATGGTCCGCAGCTCCTCGGACTGGTGGATGGCGACCGCCAGCTGCTGGGCGCTGCCTTCAACCAGGTCCGTGTCGAGCACCAGGATGTCGGGTCGGTGGGCCATGACCTGGGCGCGGGCCTGGATCTCGCCCGTTGCTTCCAGGAAGGTGCCCTGATCCTTGCCGAAGTGGTTCTGCACCTGGGACCGCACCAGGGGGCTGGCCGAGGCCACGAGCACCTTGGGTCGGATGGGAGCGGGGTCGCCGAGCTTCTGCGACAGGCCGTGGATCCGCAGGTGGGTCTGCACCCGCACCTGCAGCAGCAGCGTGTTGGCGGGCTTGCGGATGAAGTCGTCGGCCCCGGCCGCGTAGCTGCGGTCCTTGGCGTCGCGGCTGAGGGCGGTCAGCACCAGGATGGGAATGTGGGCAGTCCTGGGGTTGGCCCGGATCAGCTCGCAGGCCTTGAAGCCATCCATGGAGGGCATCACCGCGTCCATGACGATGAGGTCGGGGAGCTCCTTCTCCATGCGGTCCAGCGCCTCCTGCCCGTTGTTGGCGGAGATGACGCGGTGCCCCAGGGGCTGCAGCTGGGCCTCGATCTCGCGACGCTGGAGGGCGTTGTCCTCCACCATCAGGATCGTCATCGGGGACACAAACTGAGGCAAGCGGGCTCCTTGCAGGGGAGGTTCAAGGGTAAGAGGCCTATCGGTTACGGGCAACTGCAGGTTGAAGATCCACACCGCCCCGTTACGGCTTCCTGGATTCTAATACGCATTCCTGGGAAAAACCCCGGGACGTGAAAGGATTCCAACGGTACAATGACGGGTTCGAGGTTCCTCAGTGCCAGATCCAGCGCTCATCCGCAATTTCTCCATCGTCGCCCACATTGATCATGGCAAGTCCACGCTGGCGGATCGCCTGCTGGAGCTGACCAAGACCGTGGCCGGCCGCGACATGCAGGCGCAGATCCTGGATGACATGGACCTGGAGCGCGAGCGCGGCATCACCATCAAGGCCCATGCGGTCACGCTGAAATACCCCGCGCTGGACGGCAAGATCTACACGCTGAACCTCATCGATACGCCAGGCCATGTCGATTTCACCTACGAGGTGAGCCGCAGCCTTGCGGCCTGTGAAGGTGCCATCCTGGTGGTGGATGCCACCCAGGGCGTGGAGGCCCAGACCCTAGCCAACACTTACCTGGCCTTGGAGAACGGCCTGGAGGTGTTCCCGGTCCTCAACAAGACCGACCTGCCCAGCGCGGACCCCGAGCGGGTGCTGGAGCAGATCGACACGGTCATCGGACTGGTGGACACGGCCCATGCCGTGAACGTCAGCGCCAAGACCGGCGAGAACTGCGAGCAGGTGCTCGAGCAGATCGTGAAGTGCATCCCGCCCCCCCAGGGGGACCCGAAAGCCCTGCTCCAGGCCCTGATCTTCGACTGCTACTACGACTCCTACCGGGGTGTGGTGAGCCTCATCCGCGTGGTCAACGGCACGATCAAGGCGGGCGACCAGATCCGCTTCATGGCCACCGGCGGGGAATACCGCGTGGACGAGATCGGCATCTTCGATCCCAAGATGGACAAGCAGGAGAGCCTCTCCGTGGGCGAGGTGGGCTACCTGGTGGCCAGCATCAAGCAGCTGGCGGATGTGAAGGTGGGCGACACCCTCACCCACGCCCTGACCCACAACACCAAGCCCTCCACCGTGATGCTCAAGGGCTTCAAGGAGATCCAGCCCGTGGTCTTCGCGGGCATCTTCCCCACCTCCAGCGACGACTTCGAGAACCTGCGCAACGCCATGGAGAAGCTGCGCCTGAACGACAGCAGCTTCACCTACGAGCCGGAGACCTCCACGGCCTTGGGCTTCGGCTTCCGCTGCGGGTTCCTCGGCCTGCTCCACATGGAGATCGTGCAGGAGCGGCTGGAGCGCGAGCATGACCTCGACCTCATCATTACCGCCCCCAGCGTGCGCTACCACGTGCACCTCACGGACGGCTCGGAGGTCTCCGTGGACAACCCCTCCAAGCTGCCGCCGCTGCAGAAGATCGCCAAGATCGAGGAACCCATCATCGAGGCCACCATCCTGACGCGCACGGACTTCGTGGGTGGCCTCATCAAGCTCTGCGAGGAGCGCCGCGGCCTCCAGCAGAAGATCGAGTACGTGAGCCAGGACCGCGTGATGCTGGTCTATGAGCTGCCCTTGAACGAGGTGGTGCTGGACTTCTACGACAAGCTCAAGTCGATCTCCAAGGGCTACGCCAGCCTCGACTACCACATGAAGCACTACGTGGAATCAGACCTGGTGAAGATGGACATTCTGGTGAACTCCGAGGCCGTGGACGCGCTGTCCATCCTGGTGCACCGCAGCAAGAGCCAGTTCCTGGGCCTGGCCCTCTGCCAGAAGATGAAGGAAGTGATCCACCAGCAGATGTTCGACGTGGCCATCCAGGCCGCCATCGGCAGCAAGATCATCGCCCGCACCAACGTCAAGGCCCGCCGCAAGGACGTCCTCGCCAAGTGCTACGGCGGCGACATCTCGCGCAAGAAGAAGCTGCTCAACAAGCAGAAAGAAGGCAAGAAGCGGATGAAGTCCATCGGCAACGTGGAGATTCCTCAAGAAGCCTTCCTGGCGATCCTGAAGGTCGACAACTAGGGCCGGGAACTAGCCGATCTTGTCCGTGTCCTTGATCTCGCCGGACTCGACCAGGTTGGTCAGCAGGCGCTGCAGCTCGTCCGGCCCGATGATGCCGCGCCGCTGGAAGAGCTTGATGAGGCCCAGCACGAGGGTGCGGGTCTGGTAGGACTCCAGCGGCCGGGCATTGGCCCCCAGGGTGCGGCCGTGCACCAGGTCGGGGTTCGTCGGCAGGGGCGGCGGCTTGGGCGGAGCGTTGTCGAGCAGCCCGAAGGGGTCGACGTTGACCGGCTGGGTGGGAGCGCT